>CAIXHJ010000052.1 GCA_903919165.1 uncultured Holophagaceae bacterium | reverse complement strand
CGGACATCACCCTTGATGGCACGCGTCTGGTGAACGTGCTCGACCAGACACATGTCGAAGAGCGCTGGCCTGCAGGCGTACATGTCTCGTGGGAAACAGGCGAACCTGATGGCAAGCCAGAGAAAGGCGCAGGCAAACACACGCATTGCAGTGCCTTCGTTGCTGCCACCGCCAAGAAACTCGGAGTGTATATTCTGAGACCTCCTGAACATGGACTATTCCTACTCGCTAATGCCCAATACGTTTGGCTTTCCACCCAGGGGCAGCTACACGGATGGAAGGAACTCCAAGGCAGTGAACAAGCACAGCAGTTTGCAAACCGGGGATATTTAGTCGTTGCGGCCTATCGCAATCACCATGACAACAAACCTGGCCATATCGCCGTCGTACGCCCCAGCAGCAAATCGGATCAAGAAATCAAAGAAAATGGTCCTCAGATTACACAAGCAGGCGGCACCAACTACGTTAGTACAACCCTCAAACAGGGGTTCTCTGGCCATCCCGCAGCATGGGCTAAAAACGAAGTGCGCTACTTTGCACACATGATCGACTGGACCAAGAATCAATGAATTACCCGGTAGTCTGCGCCCAACCCTCCGCTCAACTCGGACCCCTCCGCAAGGGCATGGTGATGGAATCAACTGAGCCCCATTGTCTATGAAGCCCCCATGGGATGGGACCAGGTGAAAGCCATGGTTGGGGATCTGAGGTAGATCCCCTTAATACGAGCCTGTTCCGAGATCGGGTTTACAGGTAGGGAGAAGGCCCCCCATCTTCCGGGTGACTCCTAGGGCCCCTGGTGTCGTCGGTGCCCCCAAAGCCCACATGATCCATTTCCAAGCGTCCTAGGAGCGTTCTGGGTTAGGCCCAAGGCGAATCGAAATCACGGATGGCGAAGCCCAGACGGGTGACGAGGGGCGCTGTTCCGACAGCGTTCCGAACCGGGAACCCATCAGGCTGAGCATCAGGATGGTAGGGCCAGGCTCGGGAAGCCCCTGTGGGCTGTCCGAGTCGATCCGCCGCAGGCGGAGGCCCGTGCGCAGGCGAGGCTGCGCCTCCTGGAACCGTCAAGCGACAGGGAGGGCCATCGGGGATGGCCCGATAGGCGGAGCGCGCGGCCGGAGCGTCATCTCGAAGGCGCAACCACAGGGGTGACGAGGAGGGATTCCCCTGGGGACTACCAGCCAAGATCGGCGCCATTTCACCGGGTGACAGCTCTGCCGGGGTTCCGGATCACGCTGCGAGTTGAATGCCCCGTCGCTACTTTGCTGTTCGATCGTCGCCCAGGCGTCAGAATGGAGCCATGCTCGCCTTCTCCAAACTCCTCGGAATGCTTTGCATGCCCACCGGTCTGCTCTGGCTTGGATTGGCGCTGGCCGCGCTGTGGGCCTTCAGACGGGGAATGCGAGGCCTGGGCGGTTTCCTGGCACTCCTTTTTTTCGGCTTCACCCTGGCGGGTAACCCGCAGGTTGGTTCCTGCCTCATGGGCCGTCTTGAGTCACCCATTCCTGCCTTGCCCTCAGACGCCGCCCCCTTTGAGGCCCTCTTCGTCCTGGGCGGTGGCAGCCAGGTGGATGACCAGGGTCACCCTATGCTCGGCGCGAGTGGGGATCGCATCGTCGAGGCCGCGCGCCTGTGGCAGGCCGGGAAGGTGGGATGCCTGGTGGCGAGCGGAGCGTCCGATGGATCCCGGACCGGCCGCCGGAATCTCGGCGTCGAAACTCGCGAGATCTGGAAGGGCCTGGGCATTCCAACCAAGGACATCCGGGTTCTCGAAGAACCCTGCTTGAACACATCTGACGAGATCCAGGCCTACCGGCGCCTGAAGGTCAGGGAGGGCTGGCATCGGGTCGGATTGCTCAGTTCCGCTTCGCACCTGCCGCGGGCCATGGCCTTGGCCAGGCGAGCAGGTCTTGAGGTAGTGCCCATTCCCAGCGACCGGCGGGGACGGATCCCCCGCTTCCAGCTCTGGCACATCGTTCCTCAGGAAGAAGGCTTCCAGAAAACCCAACTGGCCTGCTGGGAGATGCTGGGCCGACTGGTCGGCCGGTGATTCCCCCATGAACAAGGGGGTGATGCATCCTCTCCCCTGGGGACGAACCCCTCTGCGCCCCTCAAGTGTGCGGGAAGTCCAGCGTAATCGACGCGACCGGGCATTGGAGTCGGGCCGCTTCAGGCGCCGCGCCGCACCAGCACGAAGGTCCGGTCGTCCGCCAGGGGGGCTCCCTGGGTGTGCCGTTCCAGCGCCGACTCGAGATTCCGATGCATCTCCTCGAGGGGAAGCCCCGGTTGGGCGCAGAGCGCGTTTGCGGCGCCTTCCATCCCGAACTCCAGACCTTCCGGGGACTCGGCCTCGCTGATGCCGTCCGTGTAGAGGAACATCACGTCCCCGGGGTCGAGGGTCACCTCGACGCTGCCGTAGGGCGTTCCTGGGAACAGGGCGAGGGGGAAGCCCATCGATTCCAGGACCTCCTGGGGGCCCGCGGAACGGTAGATCGGGATCGGGTTGTGGCCCGCGCTGGTGCATCGGGCTTGGCCACTGACCGGGTCCAGCAGCATGAAAAAGGCGGTGATGAAGCGGTTGGTGGTCGTCCGGCGGGCGAGCTCGGCGGAGATCCGCGCCGCCAGGGCGCTGGGATCGTCGGTGTCCTCGGCCCAGGCCCGGAGGTAGGCCTGGAAACTCGCCATGAGCAGTCCCGCGCCCATCCCCTTCCCGGCCACGTCCGCCAGCACCACCCACACCCGGCCGTCCCGGCGCGGGAAGTAGCCGAAGAGGTCCCCGGAGACCTCGCGGCAGGGCCGGTTGTGCCCGAAGAGTTCGAACCCTTTCAGGCTGGGCGCCCGATCCGGCAACAGCCGCTCCTGGATCTGGCGGGCCAGGGCCAGTTCGTGCTCCATGAGCCGGGCGCGCCGGAGCGATTCGGAGACCCGGGCCTGCTGGACCCGGGCCGCGGCGAGATGGCCCAGGGAGGCCACCACCTGAAGGTCCTCCGCCGTGAAGGGCGCCCGGTTCCCCTTGGCATCCAGGTAGAGCAGTCCTACGATCTGGCCCTCGTGCTCCATGGGCACGGTCATGACGCTGGTCACCCCGCTCCGGATCAGGGAATCGGCCTTGGCGAGCCGGGGATCCAACTTGGGATCGGTGACGAGCATGGCCTCGCGCCGTTCCAGGGCGGCCTCGATCATGGTGCGGGAGAGATCCAGTGGACCGAGGCTCTTCCCCTGGGCGTTGCGGGCCTTGGCCTGGATCAGCGCCCCCGAGCTCTCCCGGAGGAGAATGGCGGACCGGTTGGGCTTGAGCAGGTGCGCCAGCTTGGCCAGAAGGCGTTCCAGGAGCGCATCCAGGGGCGCCTCCCGCATCAACTCGATGCTGACGACGTGGATGAGGTGCAGGGCCCGGCGCAGGCGCTCCGCCTCCTGAGCGTCGTCGCCGGGTCCCCGGAATTCCTTCAGCTGCTCCAGGGTCATTACGATGGAGGATCCCGAATCGGAATCCGGATCCTCCGCGACCGGGGGCGGAACCGCTGGGACTTCCTCCACCTGGATGTTCACGCGCCCCAGGGTGATCAAGTCGCCCGGGGAAATGGCGTTGAGGCCCTTGATGCGCAGGCCGTTCAGCAGGGTGCCGTTGTGGCTGCCCAGGTCCTCCAAGAGGCCCGCCCCGTCCTGCCAGCGCAGACGCGCGTGCCGGCGGCTGAGGCTGGGGTCGGGGATCACCACCTGGTTGGAGGAGGCGCGGCCGAAGCTGAGCACCGGGTTCAACTCCCCGAGGGCGAAGGCCCCGTGCTCCGGAATCATCAGCTGCAGTCCCGCCATGGCCTGTCCCTGGGCGCGGGCCAAGCTTCGTTCCTTTCCCACCTACCGGCAATGGCTTTCCTTCGGTACGCCTGAAGGCTGCAAATGAGGAATCCCACAGATGGCCCTACTCCATACATGACTTCTGCCTATTATTTGAAGAGTCTGCGTTTATCAGCGCCGCGGAGGCGCCTGTGTCCCTTCCGTCCGGCACCCGCCTCG
>CAIXHJ010000051.1 GCA_903919165.1 uncultured Holophagaceae bacterium | reverse complement strand
GACATCTACGAGCTGACCTACATCCGCAAGGATGGCAGCCGCTTCCCAGCGGTGGTCTCGGTCACGGCCTTGCGGGACGCGCAGAACGCCATCATCGGGTACCTGCTGATCGGGACGGATAATACAATGCGCCAGCGGATCGAGGCAGAGCGGACCCTGCTCGATCAGGCACTGCAGGAAAAGAATGCCGAACTGATGAGCGCCAGGATCATCGCTGATAAAGCCAACCTCGCCAAATCTGAATTCCTTTCCAGCATGAGCCATGAATTGCGTTCACCGCTCAACGCGATCCTCGGTTTCGCCCAGTTGATGGACTCCGCCACTCCGCCTCCGACACCGCCGCAGAAGGCAAGCATCGACCGGATCCTGCACGCGGGTTGGTATCTGTTGGAGCTGATCAACGAAATCCTGGATCTGGCGGTCATCGAGTCAGGAAGGCTCTCGCTCTCAGGAGAACCCGTGTCCCTGGCGGAAGTGATGTTCGATTGCCAGTCGATCATCGAGCCTCAGGGCCAACAACGTGGCATCAAACTGACTTTCCCAACTTTCGACGTTCCCACCTTCGTCCATGCCGATCGGGTCCGGCTGAAGCAGGTTCTCATCAACCTCTTGTCCAACGCGATCAAGTACAACCGGCCTGGCGGAACGGTAGTCGTGGCCTGCACCACGACCGTCCAGGGGCGTGTTCACATCAGCGTCAAAGATACAGGCCAGGGTTTGTCACCGGATCAGCTCCGGCAGCTCTTCCAGCCCTTCAACCGTCTTGGACAGGAACGCAGCTCCGAGGAAGGCACGGGTATCGGTCTGGTGATGAGCAAGTTGCTGGTTGAACTGATGGGAGGCGCCATCGGCGTGGATAGCCAGGTTGGTGTGGGAAGCGTGTTCTGGTATGACCTCAACGCATCGTCCGCTCCTTCACTCGTCAGTCGCGAGGCTGTCAACCTGGGTGAGATTCAAGCGCCAGGACCCGATGTCAACCCGGCTCGCACCGTACTTTATGTAGAGGACAACCCCGCAAACCTGGAACTGGTTTCGCAACTCATCGGGCGTCGGCCCGACTTGCGCATGCTGGGCGCCGTGGATGCGACTCTGGGCCTTGCTCTGGCCCGGGAGCAGCACCCCGATGTCATCCTCATGGACATCAACCTTCCAGGCCTCAGCGGCATCGAGGCGCTGAAACTCCTACAGGATGACCCATTGACCGAACACATCCCCGTGATCGCCATCAGTGCCAATGCCATGGTGGGCGATATCAAGAAGGGCCTGGATGCGGGCTTCTTCCGCTACCTCACCAAGCCGATCATCGTCACCGAGTTCATGGAGACGATCAACGAGGCACTGGAATTCGAAGGGTATACAACCCAAGAGAGCAAGTAAGGAGCCGCGGTTCACATGATCAGTCCAAGGGACATCCTTAACGGCAAGATCCTGATCGTCGATGATCAGGAAGCCAATGTAATGCTGCTCGAGCAGATGTTGCGGGGGGCTCATTACACAACCATATCCTCCACGATGGATCCGAACCTGGTCTGCGAACTTCACCTCACCAACCACTACGACCTGATCCTGCTCGACCTCCTGATGCCGGGCATGGACGGATTCCAGGTGATGGAAAACCTGAAGGAAATCGAAACCGGCGGCTATCTCCCCGTCCTCGTGATCACCGCGCAACCCAATCACAAGCTGCAGGCCTTGAAGGCCGGGGCGAAGGATTTCGTCAGCAAGCCCTTCGATCTTGCCGAAGTGCTGCTTCGGGTTCACAACATGCTCGAAGTCCGCTTGCTACATCTGGAGATGAAGCAGCTGTACGAGCGGGTCGCAGCGGAGCAGAAGGTGTCGCAACGCCTGTTACTCAATGTGCTGCCGTCCTCCCTCGCCAAACGCCTGGAAGGACACTCAGAGGTCAAGGCCGGTACCTTCTCAGAGCTGGTCACCGAGAGTTATGCGGAAGTGACGATGCTGTTCGCGGATGTCCTAGCGTTCACCAAGTTCACGGAGGGTACAAGTGCGGAGGTCCTTTTGGGTGTGTTTGATGAGCTATCCGCTCGCTTTGATGACCCTGCCGGCAAACCAGGAATAGATAGGACCAGGACCATCGGAAACGCCTACTTGGCTTCGATTGGGCTGACAGACCCCGTGGCCGAACACACGATCCAGGCTTCACGGAAGGCCTTGGACATCGTCGAAGCCGTGGATCGCTTCAATGTGCATAGCCGCTATAAGCTGAAGCTGCGCATCGGTCTGGATATCGGGGCAGAAGTATCCAGCGTCGTCCCCAAGCGGAAAATCACCTACGACCTATAGGCCGGGCCATGAACCTGCCCACCTGGGCCTGG
>CAIXHJ010000050.1 GCA_903919165.1 uncultured Holophagaceae bacterium | reverse complement strand
GGGTTTGAAGGGCGTGATGGGGCTCTTCAGGGCAGAGGGGGCCACGCTGAGGGGGTGGTAGCTGTAGCGTCCGCCGTGGAGGATCTGCAGGGCGATCTTCCCGCCCGCGACGTGCACGGCCTCGGTCACTTTCCGGTGCTTGGCCACCTGCCAGGGCCAGGAAAGCTGGGAGCCGAACGGCGCGAGGCGGCCCCGCAGGTTCGGAGCGATCCCGCCCGTCACGATGAGTCCCACGCCGCCCCGGGCCCGTTCCGCGTAAAAAGCGGCCATCTTGGTGAAGCCATCCTTGGCCTCCTCCAGGTTCGTGTGCATGGAGCCCATGAGCACACGGTTCCGCAAGGTCGTGAAACCGAGTTCAAGCGGAGCGAGCAGGCGGGGGTAGGACACGAAGGCTCCAGGAGGGTCTGGCCAGTGTAGAACGGAGCCTTGCCAACCCGGACCAGGGAGTCTCCGAGGCGCACCTCACCCTCCGAACACAACCCTCGGAATTGGGCCTGATAAACCTCCCATCCGAAGCCAAGGGCTGAGGCCAGGATTCCCTCGGTCCGAGGAACCAGGCCGGCCACCGCTTTTCTGGGCATTGGTTCCGGAAGGACGGGTATACGGCTGGGGTATCACGGGGCTTGGACAACAGGGCTCCCAGAAGGCCCGGACAGTGGAGAACGACGGCATAACGCCCCCCAGGATGGGCTCTGGGTGGAGCGCCAGTCGGGCAATATATGTATTTAATCGAATTAAAAACATAAGCAATAAAACATTTAAAAAAAATGTTCAAACAATTTAATAACAATAATCAATTTTTACATCATTGTTCCATTGGTACATGTAAAATTAAAATAGAATGTATATGTAAAATAAGTAATAAAATGATTTAAATTGTTTTTTCAACAAAAAATATTGACAAATTGAATGCCTCAAATATCCTTCAAATTTTATTAAATCATATATTATCAATTACATGTATATTGTGCTCCTCGTCACACTACAGATGCTGGTAAACCGAATTCATTGAAACGTGACAAGAGGGTCTTCAAGATAACATTTTCTGGTCTCAAACCCGATCGTCCGTGCCGAACCCACGCATGGATCCGATTCAGAAGGGCACTCCCATGGAACTGACCTGGATCTCGATCGCAGCCAGCCTGGCGATGGGCTCCGGGGCAGCCTTCCTCTTCGTCTTCGCCGTCAAGCGGGGCTGGATGCGGAACATCGAGGACACGAAGTACCAGGTTTTCTGGTCGGACAAGCAGGACAAGAAACGGGTGAAACCCACTCAGGAGACGGTCGATGGCAGTCAATCTAAAGCGAAGTAGCGGGGTGGAATCCGACGGGGGGAGGACGTCCCGCCGAAGGATGCTCGGCTGGCTGGCCGGCGCGGGACTGCTCGGTTCCGCAGGCCTTAGCGCCGTGTCGAACTTCTTGTTCATCAAGCCCCGGGCCACGTATGGGCAGCCCCAGCGCTTCAGCGTCGGCAAGCCCGAGGACTTCCCATCGGGTACGCGAGCCATCCTTGCCGTCCGCGGTATCTGCATCATCCGCGAAGGGTCGAAGCTGGCAGCCATCTCCACGACCTGTACCCATCTTGGGTGTACCGTCGGCTCCGCCGACACCGGCTTCGCCTGCCCCTGTCACGGATCTCGCTTCGACCAGGATGGCAACGTGACGGGTGGTCCCGCCCCACGTCCGCTGCCCTGGTTCCAGATCACCCTCGCACCCAACGGCGAGATCGAAGTGGACAAGGACATTGAAATCGCACCTGGGAGCTACCTGACCCTATGAGCCGCCCAACTCCGCCCAAATCCTCCCTCCTGGCCACCTTGATGGACGTCCCGAAGAACGTCTGGAATTCCATCTTCCGCAACCCGCTCCCCTCCAATGACCTGGAGCGATCCGCCACCACTTTCACGAATTTCTTCCTGCACATCCATCCCGTGAAGGTACACAAGAACTCATTGAGGCCAGCTTACACCTTCGGCCTCGGGCTGATCTCGTTCTTCCTCTTCGTGATCCTGACCGTGACCGGCATCCTGCTGATGTTCTACTATGTGCCCTCCACGACCCAGGCTTACGACCGGATGCTGGATCTGCGCGGCACAGTGGCCTTCGGCACCCTGCTCCGGAACATGCACCGCTGGTCTGCCCACGGCATGGTCGCCGTGGTGTTCCTGCACCTCTGCCGCGTGTTCCTCACAGGGGCGTACAAGAAGCCCCGCGAGTTCAACTGGGTGGTGGGCGTCATCCTGTTCCTGCTCACGCTCTTCCTGAGTTTCACCGGCTACCTCCTGCCCTGGGACCAGCTGGCATTCTGGGCCATCACCGTGGGCACCGCCATCGCCGGCTATGCCCCCATCGTGGGCAAGGACATCCAGTTCCTGCTCATGGGCGGCACCAGCGTGGGCCAGGAGGCGCTCCTCCGCTTCTACGTGCTCCACGTGGCCGTGCTGCCGGCCATCCTCACCTTGATGATCGCCATCCACTTCTGGCGCATCCGCAAGGATGGCGGCCTCTCCCGCCCAGCCGACGCGGATCCATCCCCATCGCTCGAAGCGATGGAGAATGCCGTGGCGCCGAAGGCGTCCGTCCTTGAGCCCAAGAAGCTTTACGGCCTGCAGGGCCTCGTGCGAGGACCCCTGACCAAAGTCGGTCAGGTGCCGGACAACACTGTGTTCTCCTGGCCCAATCTCTTCCTGGCGGAGCTGTTCACCTTCGTTGTCACTCTGTCCGCGATCCTGATCCTTTCGCTGATCTTCAACGCGCCGCTGGAGGAGCCGGTCAATGCCCTGCATCCGCCCAATCCGGCCAAGGCCCCCTGGTACTTCCTGGGCCTGCAGGAGATGGTCAGCTACTCAGCCTTCTGGGGCGGCATCGGCATGCCCACGATCTTCGTGCTGCTGCTGCTGGGCACACCCTATGTCGACCGCTCGCCCAAGGGCGTGGGCAAGTGGTTCTCGCGAGACCGGCTGCTGACGAACACGATTTTCATCGCCTTCGTGGTGGCGAACATCATTTTCGTGATCATCGGCACCTTCTTCCGCGGGGCCAACTGGTCCTTCGTGACCCCCTGGTGAGGAGCGCGACATGAGACTGGCACTCGCCATCGGCACATTCCTCATCCTCGTGATCCACGGGGTCGTCTTCTACAACCAGTTCTTCCACCAGTGGGAGCGGAACCAGCACGCCTACTTCGATCAGGCCAGCGTGCTGGCCAAGACCGATGCCGAGCGCGCAGCCCTGGCGGCCCGTAAGCCCCGCATCGAGCAGATCGTCGTCAGCAACTTCGGCGAGACCCGGGTGGATCGCTGCACCACCTGCCACGTCGCCGCCGACGATCCCCGTTTCGCCTCCTACGCCGAGCCCCTGAAGACCCATCCCTACACCACCGCCATGGGTGACGTGGAAAAGAACGGGAAGTGGGAACGGCGGCACAAGTTCTCCGAATTCGGATGCACGGTCTGCCATGACGGCCAGGGCCGGGGCCTCGAACCCGAATACAGCCATGGCAAGGACGAATTCTGGCCGGATCCGTTGCTCGGCTATGCCACCCAGGAGAACTGGCGGAAGGAATTCGCCCCCAAGCTCAAGGGCAAGGAGTACATGCAGGCCAACTGCGCCCAGTGTCACACGGAGATCGCCTTCCCAGGCACGCCGCTGGTGACGAAGGGCCGCGAACTTTTCTTCGCCTCCAACTGTTATGGCTGCCACCGCATCGAAGGGCTCTCCGATGGCACCATCGGCCCCGACCTCTCCGACGTCGGCAAGAAGTGGAAGCTCGACTATCTCTGGGGGCGCATCGCCGACCCCAAGAGCATCCTCGCCACATCGATCATGCCGAAGTTCCACCTGAAGGAAGAGGAGATCAAGGCCCTGGTGGTCTTCCTCAAGAGCCGGAAGGGACGGAACTTCGCGGAGACGGAGATCCAGCGCTTCAAGGTGAAGCTCACGGGCGGTGCCGAGCTGGTCCAGGCCACCATCAAGCCTGTGGAGATCCGTCCCGCCGAAATGGTCAAGCAGGGCGAGAAGCTCGTCCTCGACCGCGCCTGCACCGCCTGCCACAAGCTGGGCGACCGGGATGGCGGCATCGCC
>CAIXHJ010000049.1 GCA_903919165.1 uncultured Holophagaceae bacterium | reverse complement strand
GGCCTCGAGGTCTCGGGCCAGGGGATCGAAGAAGTGGCCTTCGTGGAGCAGGCTGCCGTAGAGGTTGCCCAGGCTCTCTTTCCAGAACAGCTGCTTGCCGCTGAGGACCAGCTTCTCCAGTTCTCGGTGGGCCCCAATGAGCAGGTGCGCGGCAGGGGCCTCGAAGCCCACGCGGCCCTTGATGCCGAGGATGGTGTCGCCCAGATGCACGCCGCGCCCGATGCCATAGGCGTGGCCAATGGCGTTGAGCTGCGCGATGAGCTCGACAGGATCCAGGGCGACACCATCGAGGGCCACAGGGACGCCCTGGTCGAAGCTGAGAATGAGCGTCTTGGGCGGCAGGGCGCCGATGAGGCCGCCCGGAAAGGCCGCCTCCGGAAGGGTGGTCCAGGAATCCAGGGTCTCCCGGCCACCGATGCTGGTGCCCCACATGCCTTCGTTGATGGAGTAGTCCTTGGTCTTCTCCGGGAACACGACACCACGCTCGGCGCAGTAGGCCATCTCCTCGGCCCGGGAGAGGCCGAGGTCCCGGATGGGCGTGAGGATCTCCAGGTCCGGCGCCAGGGCCCGGAAGGCCACGTCGAAGCGCACCTGGTCATTGCCTGCGCCGGTGGAGCCGTGGGCGATGGCGGTTGCACTCATGGACTTGGCTAGCTCGGCCACGGCCCGGGCCTGGCACACCCGCTCGGCGGACACCGACAGCGGGTACATCTGACCGCGCAGCACGTTTCCGTAGACCAGGTAGCGCAGGTAGCCTTCGAAGAGCCCGGCGCGAGCATCTACCGTGGTGTGGCTGATGGCGCCTAGCTTCGGCGAGGCCGACTCGATGCGGGCCAGCTCCTCAGGCGAGAAACCGCCGGTGTTGACCGTGACTGTGGCCACGTCGTAGCCCTGCTCCTTGAGGTGAAGCACGCAGAAGGACGTGTCGAGGCCGCCGGAGAAGGCGAGGACGGCGAGCTTGCTCATGGGGGGCCTTTCAAGAACATAAAACTTTGAATTGGAACCGCAGATGACGCAGATGGCACAGATAAGAAGAGGCAAGCAGGTTCCAGTTTTTCATCTGCGGAATCTGCGCCATCTGCGGTTAAACATTCAGTTCCTCGTTTCAGTTCGCCCACAGCGTCTCCTCGGCCTGTGCGTGAATTTCGCGTTTGGCCTCGATCCAGGATCGAGCGGTGGCAAGGTCGGTGGACAGATCCTCGAGTCCCAGGTTGCCGGCCCCGCCCAGGTGGGTGGCGGTGAGGGCGGTGCGATCCGGGATAAAGGTCCCGTCCTGGATCTGCTGCGCGACCTTGCGGTAGGCCTCGCGGAAGGGCATCCCCCCTTGCACGTAGACGTAGGCCTGGTGGGCGGCGTAGAGCTCGTCCGTGCTGGCGGCGGCCGTGGCTTTGGCGTCCACCTTCAGGGCGGGGACCAGGCGCACCAGCACTCCGAACAGCTCGTCTGCCATTCGCAGACCCAGGATCACGGGGCGCTTGAGCAGCTGCAGATCCCGGTGGTAGCTGGAGGGCAGACCCGAAGCGAGCTGTTCCACCAGGCCTGCCGTGCCCCGCAGCTCGCGGCAGCGGCCGCGGGCCAGTTCCACCACGTCGGGATTCTTCTTCTGGGGCATGATGCTCGAGCCTGTCGTGAAGGCGTCCGGCAGCTTGAGAAAACCGAATTCCTCGGTGCTGTAGAAGGAGACATCCCACAGGAACTTCTCGAGGACCCCACCGGTGGAGGCGGCCCACTGCAGCATGGCCACCTCGTGGCGCCCTCGACTGTTCTGCACGTCGATGGGGCTGCGCTGGACCTTCGAGAAGCCCAGCAGCTTCGCCGTGAGTCCCCGGTCGATGGGAAGGGGCACGCCGAAGCCCGCGGCCGATCCAAGGGGGCATCGGTCCAGTCGCTGGTAGACAGACTGGAGGGCCTCCAGTTCCTCCAGCAGACCCTCGGCGAAAGCGGCCGCCCACATGCCGAAGGTGCTGGGCATGGCTCGGCGCAGGTGGGTGTAGCCGGGCAGGGGAACGGACTGGTGCGTCCGGGCGAAGGTGACGAAGCCTGCGGCCAGGTCAGATATCCGGAGCCCAAGGTGGAGCAGGGCATCGCGAAGGTAGAGGCGGAACGCGAGGATTACCTGGTCGTTCCGGGAACGGCCGAGATGGATGCGCTGGCCCACGGCGCCTAAGGTTCGGGTGAGATCGGCCTCGATGGCGGTGTGGCAGTCCTCGAGGTGGGGTGGGATGGGGAAGGCGTTCTGGCGGGCCAGGTTCGCGATACGCTTCAGTTCGCGGACCAGGGCGGTGGCGTCGGAGGCTTCCAGCAGCCCCGTGGCCGCGAGCATCTTTGCGTGGGCCGCACTGCCCAGGGCGTCGAAGGGAAGCAGGGTCAGGTCGGTGTCCGGATCCTCGCCCACAGTGAACCGGTGGATGGCCACATCCAGGGGCAGGTCCTTGGCCCATAGCCTTGATCCATCATGCATCATGAGGCACCTGCAACTTGAAGAAGGCGGGGACCAGTCGGGCGTAGAAAGCCGCGCCCGCTTCGAGTTCGGGTAGGGTCAGGTACTCGTTGGGGCTGTGGCTGCGGAAGGTGTCGCCTGGGCCGACCTTCACCGTCGGGATATCGCCAAGCAGGGCCCAGTCCGAGGTGGTGGCGGAACCCACCGGGCCAGCCTTGCCCGCAGCCTGGAGAGCGGCCCGGACGATGGGATGGGCAGGATCCGTGCTCTTGGGCAGGTAGCGCTTGGAGTGGATGACCACTTCGCTTTCAAGCTGTCGCCGGAAGTCGGCGGCCAGCTCCTCATGATCCTGCTCTGGGCCGGTTCGGAAATCGATGAAGAACTCGCAGGCATCCGGCACCTGGTTGTGCCGCAGTCCGCCCTGGACCAGGGTGACCTGGGCCTTCTGGGAACCCAGCAGGGGATGGACAGGGAAGTCCATGGCGGCGACGCGACTGATATCCCGGGCGGCCTTGTGGATGGCGTTCTCGGCACCGAGCATCTGGGCGTTGGCCACGTGTCCGCTCCGGCCCCGGGCCGTGCACTTGAGCACCAGCAGGCCCCGCTGGGCCGCGCAGACTCGCAGGCCCGTGGGTTCGCCCACCGCCGCGCCATCGATGGGCCCCAGCTGATCGAGGATGGTGGTGATGCCCTTGCCCCCGGTCTCCTCCTCGGTGCTGAGGGCGACGACCACCTCGCCGCCGAGCTCCTGCTTGGACAGCTCGAAGGCCGCGAGCAGGATGGCCGCCACGCACCCTTTGGCGTCGTTGGCGCCAAGACCTTGAAGCCGCGCGCCGTTCCACACGGGCGTGAAGGGATCGCCTTCCCAGCCCGCGCAGGGGGGTACGGTATCGAGGTGGGAATTGAGCAGCAGCCGGGGTCCGCCCTTCTTGCCGAAGGTGAACCAGAGGTTGTTTCCCTGGCGTTGGACCTCGAATCCCTTCGTGGCCACGAGATCCTGTACAAGGTCCGCCAGGGGACCTTCCTCGCCGGACACACTGGGCGTGCCGACCAGAAGGGTGATGAGCTCGGCGGGACTCATCCGGCTACCGCCGCCGGGACGGCGCTGACGATCATGGTCCCGCTGCCTTCGTTGGTGAAGACCTCCGCCAACAGGGCATCCGGCGCCAGGCCGCTCACTAGGTGGACGCTCGGGACGCCGCCGTCGACGGCGGCCTTCACCGCAGCGACCTTGGGCCGCATGCCGCCGCTGATGATGCCCTTGGCTTCGAAGCCCGCGAGTTCCTCCAGGGTGGCGTGGGGGATCAGGGAGGAAGCCTTTGTGACGTCCTTGAGAAGACCCGGCACGGACAGGAGGAAGAACAGCTTTTCCGCTCCGATGGCGGAGGCCAGGCTGGCGGCGATGGTGTCGGCGTTGGTGTTGTAGATGGTGCCGTCTTCGCCGCCGGAGAGGGGTGCCACCACGGGCACGAAGCCGCCCTCCAGCAGATGGGTGAGCACGTGCGGATCCACGGCGTCGATGTCGCCCACCAGGCCGAAGTCCACCAGCTGAGGCTCCGTGGCGCCGTCTGGCACCACGGCCACAGGCGGACGCCTGTGGGCCTTCACCAGACCGGCATCCAGGCCCGTGAGGCCCACGGCGGGGACGCCCGCGGCTTGGAGTTCGGCCAGCAGATCCATGTGCACCTGGCCCGCGAAGACCATCTTGGCGGCGTTCAGCACCTCGGGGCTCGTCACGCGCCGTCCTGCGACCTTCTGTACGGGGATGTGCATGGCCTCACAGACCGCATCCAGCTCGGCGCCACCCCCATGCACCACCACCACGCGGATGGAAAAGGACCAGAGCAGGGCGAGCTGCTCGCATAGCGCCTTGCGGATCTTGGGCTCTGTCAGCACCTCGCCGCTGACCTTGACTACGAAGGTCTTGCCCCGAAACAGGCGGACGTACCGGGAGGCTTCCTTGAGGGCGGCGTAGGGGTTCGGTGAGAGCGGCATCACAACCTCGTTGACTGAAGCCTGAGGACTCAGGACCGGCTGAGCAGGCGGTGGATCATGGCCCGCTGCACGTGGAAGCGGTTCTCGGCTTCGTCGACGACGCGGCTCCAGGGGCCATCTAGGACACTGTCGTGGACTTCGAGGTTGCGGCGCACCGGCAGACAGTGGGTGAAGATAGCTTCCTTGGCTGCCTTCTGCATGTGGGCCGCGGTGGGCATCCAGGCGCCAAGATCCGTCATGGGCGCCGCTTCGATGCCGGAGCTGGTGGAGGGCCCCCAGGCCTTGGCGTAGACGGCGGCGCTGCCCTCCAGGGCCGCATCCTGGTCGTTCGTGTAGACAATCTTCCCGCCGGTGGCCGCCGCGTAGGCCTCGGCTTCGGCCCGGACTTCCGGGGCCAGCTCGTAGCCCCTGGGATGGGCCACGCGGATCTCCGCGCCGCAGGCGGCGGCGGTGAGCAGGAAGGAATTGGGCACGGCCTTGGGCAGGGGCTTGATGTGGGGCGCCCAGGTGAGGGTGACGGGCACCTTCGTGCTGCCGTGGGCCTCCTGGATGGTGAGCAGGTCGGCCAGGCCCTGGTGGGGATGCTCCCGGGCGCTCTCCATGCTCAGCACCGGCACGGTGGAGAAGCGCCGGAAGGCGTTGATGACGGGATCGAGCTCGTCGGTCGCATCTCCCTCGCCACCGCTGAAAGTGCGCACGGCGAGCAGGTCCGCGTAGCGGCCCAGCACAGGGACGCCCTCCCGCACATGCTCGGCCCGGTCTTCGTTCATGACGGCGCCATCGCGATCCTCCAGCTTCCAGGTGCCCGCACCCACTTCCAACACAATGGCGTGGCCGCCGTGGCGCAGCATGGCCGCCTCGAAGCTGGCCCGGGTCCGCAGGCTGGGATTGAAGAAGACCATGCCGAGGATGCGGTCGTGGAAGATGGCGCCGGGTTTGGCCAGTTTCCATGCGACAGCGGCGGCCAGGATCTCCTGAACCCCTGCGGGGCCCAGATCCGAGATGCGGGTGAAGTGCTTCATGGATGCTCCAGCACGAAAGAATGGATGGCAGCTATGAGAGCGAGGAGAGCCTCGCCACTGACGTTGAGGGGCGGCATGAGGCGCAGCACCGTGGGATCGCCTGAGCCACCCACGAGGATGTTCCGGGATAGCAGGTGTTTCTTGAGGGCTGCGGAATGGACACTCCGGAGGCCCAGCAGCAGGCCTTCTCCGAGCACCTCGGTCACCACAGATCCAGTGAGCTCCTGCCGCAGGTGCGCGGCGGCGGCGGCGGCCTTGCCCATGAGTCCTTCCGAGGTGATCACTTCCACCGTGGCCAGCAGAGCGGCACAGGCCAGGGGCCCCCCACCGAAGGTGCTGCCCAGATCGCCACCTTTCAGCTTCGAGGCCACCGCAGCCGTCATGAGCAGCGCGCCCATGGGAACGCCCGAGGCCAGGCCCTTGGCGGAGGTGATGAGATCAGGTCGCACACCGTAGAACTGGGCGGCGAAGGGCGTTCCCAGGCGCCCCATGCCCGTTTGGATCTCGTCGAAGATCAACAGCGTTCCCGTGGCATTACACTTTGTGCGCAGGGCCTTGAACCATTGCCGGGAGGTGGTCTTGATGCCGGCCATGCTCTGGATGGGTTCGACGATGACCCCCGCGATGTCCGAGAAATCTGCGGATGCCAGGGCCGCGAGATCACCGAAGGGCAGGCGCAGGGTGGGCACGAGCTGGTCGGCAAAGGGCTCCGTGATCTTGGGATCGTCGGTCACGGACAGGGCCAGCAGGGTACGCCCATGCCAGCCACCCTCGAAGGCCGCCAGTTTCTTCCGTCCCGTGAGCAGCAGGGCTACCTTCAGGGCATTCTCGTTGGCCTCTGCACCGCTGTTGCAAAAGAAGGCCGAGTCCATGCCCGCGAAGGCCGTGATCTGCGTGGCGGCGCGATCCCGCACGGGCAGAGCGGCGGCGGCGGAATAGAAGAGCAGCGAGCCAGCCTGGGCAGCCAGGGCCTTCACGACGGTGGGGTGGCTGTGGCCGGTGACACACACGCAATGGCCGCCATAGAAGTCCCACCAGGCCTGGCC
This sequence comes from uncultured Holophagaceae bacterium, assembly GCA_903919165.1. Lineage (GTDB taxonomy): Bacteria > Acidobacteriota > Holophagae > Holophagales > Holophagaceae > Geothrix. The sequence goes on along the minus strand of CAIXHJ010000049.1, from coordinate 9,247 downwards.
CTGGTTGTCGAATACCCGGTCCCCCTCGCCCCTGATGAGCGGGAAGGGATAGGGTGCATAGGTGGGGAGCAGGGCGGGGATTGGACTGACGGTCGTCATGCGAGAATCCTGAGAGTTGGGTGCGAACGTTAGGTGCATGACCAAGCGGCAGATTGCATATTATGCAGGTATTGAAGCAGGCTTCAAAGAAAAAATTTAAAATACCTTTGTCATTTTGCGAAAAACGAATCTTGTTGGTTTATGCAAATTCATGCATCATCCATGCATGGACTTGGACGCTCTCATCCTCGAACTGCTGGATAGCTCTCCCATCGCCGACCAGAGCGACCTGCTGAGGCGTCTCGCGGTTAAAGGGCACGACCTGACTCAATCCACACTATCCCGGCGGCTGAAGCGGCTGGGAGTGCAGAAGCTCCAGGGCCGCTATCGACGCGTCGAGGCAGGCGCCCAGATCCTGCCGGGGGTCAGCATCTCTGAGGCCCCGCCCAACCTATTGGTGCTGCGAACGGCCCCGGGGTTTGCCCAGGCCCTGGGCCTCAGCATTGATGCGGATCCGGTGCCCGGCCAGATGGGGACCCTTGCGGGTGACGACACCGTGTTCGTCGCCGTGCTCCCAGAGCGGTTGGCAGATGTGAAAGTGCATCTCGCGCGGGTGCTGGCGGCGCGCTGAGGGTGTCCTGTCCTACACTCGAGGGATCCTTTGGAGCCTTTCATGGATCGTTTCGGAAGTTCGAAGCTGCGCATCGGCTGGGTGCTGGTGTGCCTCTTCGTCACTGGGCTGGTGGTCATGGCCGTCCGGGGGCAGCAGGGAGAGGGGGGGTCCCAGATCCTTCTCTTCGGTACGGCGGTTCCGCTGGGCGCCGATTCCCTGCGGTCCTATGCGCTGGGCAATCTGCAGGGGACCATGTACTGGGCTGTCTCGCTGGTGATGCTGCTGGGTGCCTTCGGTCCCGTGAGTCAATGGACCGCAGCCGCCGCCCGCGGCGAGCGGCTCAAGGGATTCTTCGTGGGTACGGGGCTGGGCTTCGCACATGGGCTGTTCTTGTCGCAGGTGGCGCTGGTTCCCGTGTGGGCCCTGAGCTGGCGGCTCATCGGCGAAGCCTGGCCGCCCGAGCTGCTGCGCGCGGACCTGCTCGGCCTATTGCTGGGCCTCCAGATGCTGCTGTGGGCCGTGCTGCTATCACGGCTCTTGAAGTCCAGCGCCGGACTGGCCCTGCTGTTGACCCTGCTGCTTCGCGAATTGGGCCCACGCCTCAGCTTCTTCCTGGATTTCGGCCAGGATCTGGGCTGGAGCGCTGGCCAGGTGAAGGTATTGGAAATGTTTGTCCGACTGCTCCCCATGGCTCAGCTGCCCTCGGATCCCTTTTCGCCGTTGGCCCTTCCCCTCTCCATTGGTGGACCTTTGGTGCTGGGTGCCTTGGCCATGCTGCTTCCGGTGGGAAGTCGAAAGTAGGTGATGGGCCGCCGTTTGAACCCATTCCTGTCGATGATCCTGCCCCTGTGCCTGCTGGCGCAGATCGCCCAGGATCCCGCGGAGCTGCGCCAGAAGCTGGCGTCGATCCAGGGGCGCCTCGGCCAGGTGGATCAACAACTGGCCTCCCTGAAGAAGCGCCGCAAAGGCGTGCTGGTGGAGATCCAGGGCATCTCGCTGCAGCGTGATCGGGCCAGGGCCCAAGTGGAGGGCGCTCGGCTGCTCCGCGACCAGACCCAGAGCGAAGTGCAACTCATCGGTATGGAACAGGAACGCATCCAGGGCGAGGTGCTGCGCCTCCAGGGAGATCTGCGCAAGCAAGTGCGCTGGATGCAGGCCCTGGGCCCCTGGGGCGATCTTGGCCTCTACATCACCTTCAAGGACCTGGAGGCTTGGCTGGTGCGGGGGCGCATGCTCGCCTGGGCACGGCTGCAGGAACGGAAGAAGCTGGATCAGATCCATCGGCTTCAGGGTGATCTGGCCTCGAAGGAGAAGACCCTGAGGGATGTTCTCGCGCGCCTGGCCTCCGAGGAGCGGGAGGCCTCCAAGCTTCAGGCAGCTCTGCGCCTGCAGGAGGACCATCTCAACGGCTTCCTCGACGGGCTGCAAAAGGATGAGGCCACCCAGAAACAGGTGCAGGCAGAACTGGCAGAGGAGGCGGTGCAGCTGGAGCGCCTCCTGGCCGGGCTGCTGGGCAAACCCAAGGGTGAGGCCTTCGAAGCGGCCGTGGCCTTCCCGAACCTCCGGGGCGAACTGCCGCAGCCCGTGGAGGGCACCCTGGCCCAGGGTTTTGGGGAGCACCTGCATCCGCGCTTCCACACCAAGACCGTGCAGAGTGGTCTGCTCATCGCCGCTGCGGGAAGCGCCCCGATCACCGCCGTGGCCGATGGCAAGGTGGTCTTCGCGGATTACTACCAGAGCTACGGGCCCATGGTGATCCTCGACCACGGGGGTGGCTGGTTCACGCTCTACACGCACCTGATGGGCCTCGACCTCGCCAAGGGCCAGGTGCTGAAGGCCGGGGAATCCGTGGGGGCCGTGGGCGACACGGTGGATGGTCCCCGCCTGGGGTTCGAGATCCGCCACCAGGCCCAGCCCCAGGATCCGCAGAAGTGGCTGAAGCGGAAATACCGATGATGATCCGGGGGTTTCGCGCTGTGCGCACACCCCCGGACCCCCGTGCTCGACGCGGCGGAGCCGTGCCTCGCTGGTACTCTCCCGGGGAGTCTGGCGCTACCGCACCACGCTGCTGGCGTTGAAGAGCGGCACATAGATCGCGAGCAGCAGGGCGAGGACGATGGCGCCCATGAAGAGGATGAGCACGGGGCCGATGAGGCTGGTGACGGCGGTGGTGGCCTTTTCCACTTCCTGATCGAAGAAGTCGGCCACATGATCGAGCATCTCGGGCAGGGCGCTGCTCTGCTCTCCCACGCGGATCATCTCCACGGCCAAAGGATCCAGGACCTTCGCCTGCTCCAGGGCGAGGTTCAGGCTGCTGCCCGCCCGCACCTTCTCGGTGATGGTGAGCAGGCCCGCCTTCATCCGCTCGCTGGGGCTGGTGCGCTGCACCACTTCCAGAGCCTGCACCGCAGGCAGCCCGCCGGAAAGCAGCACGCCAAGAGTCCGGCAGAAGACGCTGGAATGGTACATGCGGTAGAGAGTGCCGACCATGGGGACCATCAGCAGCAGCCGCTCTGCCATTTTCCGCCCGGCTTCGGAGGCCGCCATCCACCGGATGAGCACGGCCAGCCCGATGATGCCGATTCCCTGGAGCCAGAGGGTGGAACTGATGACCTTCCCGGCGCCCAGGAGCATCCGGGTGAAGAAGGGCATTTCGATGTCACCACCCGCGTAGAACTCCGCGAAGCGGGGAAGCACCACGTTGAAGATCACACCGAGAGCCAGGATAAGCACCAGCACCAGGAAGGCCGGATAGAACAGGGCCTCGATGATGCGGCGGCGGCTGGTCTGAGCGAACTTCTGAAAGGCCAGCCACCGGGCCAGCACTTCGGGCAGGGTGCCACTGCGCTCACCCGCAACGACGTTGCTGCGGTAGATGGGAGGGAAGGATCCAGCCTGCTCCATCGCTTCGGAAAAGGACAGGCCCTCGCGCACCAGTTCCACCACCTGCATGAGGCTCCGACGCAGCTGGGGATCCTTGCCGTGGCCCACGAGCAGTTCCAGGGCCTGCAGGAGGGGGATGCCCGCTTTCAATAGGGCCAGCAACTCCTGGTTGAACAGCACCAGCGATTCGGTCTTCAGCTGCGCCCGGCTCCTGAAGGCGGTGTCCGTTCGGGTGATCTCGAGGGGGAAACCGCCTTCGGCGAGAACCCTGGCACGGAGGGCCTCGGCATTGTCCGCCTCGAACTCGCGCACCAGCACTTCGCCGTTGGCATGGGTGAGTCGGACCGTGAATCGCATAGACCTTTGAGGATACCGGATAACCCAGGCCCTGGCCGCCGCGGTAGGCTTCAGGGCACCGGAGGCTCCTTGCCGCGATCCCATCTTTTCCTGATGCCGGCGCTCGCGCTGGTTCTGGCGGCCCAGGTGCCACCTGGGCCGTTGCGGGTGGATGAGGCTCCGCCCGTGGATCTGGATCTGCGCGGTGCCGAACCGGCGGCGTTGATTCCCCGGGACAACCGGGACGCGACCCTGGTGGAAGCCGCTCGCCAACAGTGGACTCCCCTGGTGGCGCTCGTCAGGGACGCACCTTCCGTCCGCATTCTTCTGCCCCTCGGTGAGGCCCGGATCCCGCTCCTCCTGACGGCCTCCCAGGCCCTGAAGGCCCAATCCCCGAGCCAACGCCTCTACGTGGCTTTCGATGCCAAGGCGGCCCCCATCCTGGACGAGGCGGCCTGGGGCGCGGTAGATGGCGGGGCCCTGGTGCCAGCCGACTTGAACCTCGATCCCGCCGTCTGGAGGACTCAGCTGGCCCGGGCGCAGGAGACTTTCCCAGGGCGGCCATGGACCCTCTGGCTGCCGAAGGATCCGGGAGCCCAGGCCTCCACGTTGCTGGGCGATGGAGGCCGGCTGGTGGTTCCATCAGGCGGCCCATCTGCCCGCCTCGCAGGCTTGATCCCGCGGGGATTCGTGGAGGTCGAGGGCGGTGTGGGCGATCTCACCTTGAGCAACCGGGCGGGCGAGTCCCGGCGGTGGACCTTTATCGAGGGGGCCTGGATCCCGGCTCCGCTGCCGAAGGACCGGGTCGAAGTCGCGGTCTCCGCAGCGGAGGCCTATGACGTGGGTGCCCTTCTGGCCAGGGTGCGCGCGGCCCAGCTCCGGGCGCGGGCGGCGGTCCGGACCCTCCAGGCCAAGGCGGATCTCGATCTGCACATTCAGGGGGACCGGGGCCCCGGGGGCGACCTCGGATTCACTTTCAGCTACTTCGAGCAGGCCGGGGACTGGCCCGAACTGCTGCAGAAGGAAGTGCGCTTCAATGGTGTGAAGGCCAATCTCACGGGTGAAGTGCAGCTGCCCCTTATCGAAAGCCGTCAGTCCGTTTCCCTCCCCGTGGCGCTCAGCCTGGCCGAGAAGTACCGCTACCGGGATGGCGGCTCCGCAGGACCTGGGCGGCGGCGGCTTCGCTTCGAATCCGTGAGCCCCGACCCCCTAGCCTACAGTGGAGAACTCGAAGTGGAGGAAGCCACCGGCCGGATCTTCATCGAACGCCGTGAGCGGACGGATCTGCCAGGCACTGTCAAGAGCGAGCGCGAGATCCTCACCTATGGCGAGGTGGCGACCGGCGTGTGGAGACCTGTCGCGGTCAGGACCTTCGAGCGTTGGGTGAGTACGGGTGGGGTGGTGCAGGTGCAGCGACGGTTCACCTACCGGGACTTCAACCTCAACAGTGATCACTTCACGGCCGATCGGGATGCGGCCCGGGCCTCATCGTCCACCATGCTCAAGGTGACACCGGAAGGCGCCCGCTATTTCACGCGCCAGGGGGACGGTTCCAGGAAGATCGAGGAACAAGCCAAGAGCAGCGGCCGGGCGCTGGCGGGCGTGGTGCTGGTGGACCCAGGTTTGACGCCGCCGGTGGCCGCCTTTCCGGGCTTCGTCTACTTCGACTACAACGCCTTCGGCAAGGGCGTCCAGGTGAACGCGCTCACGGCCGCGGTGTTCAATACCGCCAGCGTGGCCGTTCCCCGGGGACTGGGAAGCCTGGATGTGAGTGCCGATGCCACGGCCCTCCTGCTGAAGACCACCGAGCGGCCGGTGCTGAACGGGAAGCTCTCGAACGCGGACGGTGTGGGTCGGCGCTTTGGCAAGGTGGGGCTGGAACTGGGTCAGGACCTGGGTCTCGGCTTCCGTCTGGAGGGCCGTACCGACTTCGTGTACGACGACTACAGCGAAGGCGAGACCCAGTACCGGACGCGGGGCTTCCAGCTGCCGCCCTCAGGCTTCACGCGCATCGGTACCCTTCAGGGCTCCTGGCTCTTCCGGGGATTTCAGGTGCGGGGTTTCTATGGGTGGGGGAAGCGCCCGGATGGCACCTACGGCACGGTTTTAGATCCCCAAACCGTGCCCGATGGGGGTGGTTTTCGGCGTTGGGGAGGGAACCTCGGTCTTGATCGAGAGGTGAAGCCCGGTCTCTGGTTCCACGGCGAGGTCGGCTGGGTGGGAGGCCATGCCTTCGACCGGTTCAATGCCCTGGATGTGGGCGGCCCGGGCTCGGCGGTCCATATCGCCGGCATCCGCTCCAATGCCATCACGGCGGATCAGGTAGCCTACGCGAAGACCAGCCTCGCCATCCCCACAGGCCCGAGCCTCCGCCTCACCATCAGTCTTGAGCATGCGGAGCTCCGCAGTCTGGACGACGGGAAGACCTACGGTGTGAGCGGCGTGGGCTTCACCGGGGATCTCCCCGGCTTCTGGTGGTTCACGGCCGTGCGGCTGGATCTGGGCGTGGGGGTGCAGAGTGACATCGCCGGCGTGACATCCGTCAGCGGATATGTCGCACTGCTGAGGGTGTTCTGACGCTGGTCCCCGCTGGATGAAGTATCATGTCCTGGAGTCTTCCCCAAACCTGCGCGATTCATGTTGGTCATTGAGCTGTGCCACTGGCTCAGGGGGTTGCTCCTGATCCCGGGAGTCGGTTGCAGATGCTCGATGTGGCATTGGTTCTCATAGCTGCCTGTGGCTGGATCGGTGCCTCCTTCCTGTCTTTGATCCCGCGTCTCGAGGAGCGGTGGAGTCGCTGGCCGGGGGTCATGGGAGCTCTGATCGGCACCATCAGTGCCGTGCAGGTGCTGACGAGCGGGGTTCCTTCGCAACTCACTTTCTCCTTCTGGCGCGGTGCGGCCCGGCTCGAAATGGACGCCTTGTCGGCGGCTTTTCTCATTCCTCTCCAGCTGGTGGCGGGCCTGGGGGTGGTGTACGGGAAAGATTACTGGCCCCTGAATCGCTCCAAGGGTGCGGGCCGATCGCTCCGCTTCCACTACGGAGTGCTCGTGGCGGCCATGACCATGCTTCTCGTAGCAAGGCACGGCCTGCTGTTCCTGCTGGCCTGGGAGATCATGGCCGTCTCGGCCTTCTTCCTCATCGGAACGGACCATGAAACCCCGGAAGTAAGGCGCGCCAGCTGGGTCTACCTGGTCTGCACCCACACGGGAACCGCCCTGCTCACCGCCATGGTGATCCTGCTGGCTCACCGCAGCGGAGGCCTGCTCTGGTTGCCCATCCCGGCAGGGGACTCCCCGGACCTGGATGTGTGGATCCTGCTGCTGGCCATCCTGGGATTCAGCTTCAAGGCCGGAGTTCTGCCCCTCCATTTCTGGCTGCCTTCGGCCCACGCCAGCGCGCCCAGCCACGTGTCCGCCGTGCTTTCCTCGGTGATGCTGAAGATGGGGATCTACGGAATCCTGCGGATTTCCGGCCTGCTCCCTTCGATTCCCCGGGGCTTCGGAGCCGCCCTTCTGGCCCTGGGCGCCCTTTCAGCTGTCTATGGCGTGGGGAATGCGCTGGCGCAGAGGGACTACAAGCGTCTGCTTGCCTATTCCAGCATCGAAAATCTCGGCATCATCGCTATGGGGGTGGGGCTTGGGCTGGCTGGTCGGGCCAATCATGATCCATGGCTCGCAGCCCTGGGATTCGGCGGGGCAATCTTCCATGTCTGGAACCACGCGGTCTTCAAGAGCCTCCTCTTCTTCGGGGCCGGGTCCGTCCAGCACGCCACCGGCACCCGGGACATGGAGACCCTGGGAGGTCTTTCGTCGCGCATGCCCACGACGGCTTTGCTGATGTTTCCCGCGGTGCTGGCGGTGTCGGCCTTGCCCCCATTCAACGCCTTCCTCAGCGAGTGGTTCCTTTACCGGGGCATCTTCGCCTCCTTGTCGCGCGGGTATCCCTGGTCCGCGGCACTGGCCCTGGTGGCCCTGGCCTTCACGGGTGGCCTGGCGGCGGTGGCCTTTGCGAAATTCTACGGGATCCTCTTCCTGGGAACTCCACGCAGCCCTGCGGGCGATCACGCCCATGATCCCTCCCGGACCATGCTGCTTCCCATGGCGATACTGGCCTGCCTGAGCCTGGGGACCGGCTTGGCGGGGGTGCTGCTGCTGCCCTGCCTCGACCGGGTCGTGGCCGTGGTCGCCCCTGGCAGTTTGGCCATGCTGGCCCAGGGCCTGAGGGCGGACATGCGCTTCTTGGTGGGGGCCGAAGCCCTTCTGGTGATGGGTGGACTTTCCGCCCTCCTCTGGTGGCGCCGTTCCGCCTCATCCCCGGGGGGAGAAAGTCCGCGTCCTCCGACCTGGGATTGTGGCTATGCGATTCCAGTCCCCCGTGCTGAGTACACCGGGTCCTCCTTCTCAGATGCCTGGGCTCCCTTGCAGCCGGGCCTAAAGGCAAAGATCCGCCGGATCACAGCGACCTTCCCGAAGCCCGCCGTGTTCCGCTCCGAGTTCCGGGATGCGGTCGGCGAGATGTACCTTGGGCCCCAGATGGAGCGAGTCGCCGTGCGCCTGTTGCGCTTCCGAGGGCTCCAGCCCGGCTACCTGTCCATCTACATCCTCTACGTGCTGCTGGCCCTGCTGGGGGCCTTCCTCTGGATGCTGCTGCGGGGGAGGCTGCTGGGATGAGACTCTACCTCCTGGCGGTCTTGCTCATGATGAGTTCCGGCTTCCCGGGACTTTTTCTGCGGCGCCGGGGCGGGGAGGTGGCAGCTGTCCTGATGTCTCTGGGGGCCGTGATCGGCCTGACCGCGGCCATTCGGGTGCTGGCAGGCGGGCCCGTGGCGACCTTCGCGCTCCCACCCGCGCCCTTGGCAACGGCGGGGCTCCTCACGCTCGATCCCATCGGAGCCTTCTTTGCGATTCCGGTGTTTCTGCTGCCCGCCTGTGCCGCGATCTACGGCATCGGGTACTGGGATGACCACCAGGAGAACGTGCGCACCTTGCGTTTGGTTCTCGGCCTGCTGGCGGCCTCCCTCGCTTTTCTGATCGTCTCCACCCATGCGCTGCCCTTCCTGCTGGGTTGGGAAGGGATGGCCATCTCGGCCTTTATTCTGGTGATGACAGAGGATCGATTGCCCGAAGCACGGCGGGCGGGCTGGATCTACCTGGTGTGCACCCATACCGGGACACTGGCTCTGTTCGGCGCCTTCGCGATTCTTTATTCTGCCTCGGGGCATTGGATCCTCTCGGGGCTGCCCCGGGACTTCGCGGCCTCGGGCCAGGGCACCGTGCTCTTCGTCCTATGCCTATTCGGGTTCGGGTTGAAGGCCGGTATCATGCCCCCTCCACCTCTGGCTTCCGCCCACCCATGCGGCCGCGCCCAGCCATG
>CAIXHJ010000048.1 GCA_903919165.1 uncultured Holophagaceae bacterium | reverse complement strand
CCTCATAGATCACCACAGTGGTGCCGCTGACCGGCAGTTCCGCGCCGAACTTGAGGAAGTCCTCCCAGTTCAGGGCCACAGCCACGTCCAGGTTGCCGCCAGGGTTGAGGATGGGATCTGTGCTGATGCGCACCCGACAGGAGGACTCGCCTCCGCGGATCTGCGATCCGAAGCTCTTGGTCATGACGCCGTGGTAGCCCTCGGCAGCCGCGGCCTGGAGGAGCGAGTCACCGGCAGAGACGATGCCATCTCCTCCCGATCCGGCCATTCCGAAGACAAGATCCTTGCGCATGTGCACCTCCGGGAAGGGTTGTGATTGGGGATGGCCAGACGTGCTGTTTCGCGGCCCGTCACCCCACACACGAGAGTCAGTGGTCGTGGCGTTCCAATACCCTAGCCCCAAAGGCCATTGCTTTTCATCACACCTTCCCTGGGGAAATACTGCCCCCAAGGTGTCAGCCCAGTTGTGCGAGATCTCCCGGGGCGCCCAGGCTGATCGCCGAAACGTCCATGCCCCGGTCCCTGGCCTGTCGTTTCACCAGCCCTGCCAGCACCTTCCCTGGCCCAAGCTCCACGAAAGTGGTGACCCCCTGGCTCAGCAGCAACTCCAGGGTGGCCTGCCAGCGCACGGCACCCGGGATTTGGCGCACCAGGCCATCCCGAAGCGCATCCGGATCGGAAACTGCAGCGGCATCCACATTGTTCACCAGGGGGCACATGGGCTCCATGAAGGCCAGACCGCGCAGGATGGGCTCCATGCGTGCCTTGGCCGGTTCCATGAGCGGGGAGTGGAAGGGTGCGCTCACCGGCAGTTTGAGAGCCTTGCGCCCGCCCCGGGCCTTGGCGGCCTCCAGTGCCGCGTCCACGGCTTCCGCGTGCCCGGCGATGACGATCTGGCCAGGTCCATTGAAATTCGCGGGCACCACGATCTTCCCCGTCAACCTGGCGGCCTCGTCGCAACTGGCTTTCACCTCCGCCAGGCTCATGCCCAGCAGGGCAGCCATGGCGCCCACGCCTACGGGCACGGCCTCCTGCATGGCGCGGCCCCGTTCGCGGACCGTGCGCACCGCATCCTCGAAGCTGAGGGCCCCCAGAGCCACCAAGGCGCTGTATTCCCCAAGGGAGTGGCCGGCGGCAAAGTCGGGCTTGGGGAGACGGTGGGCCCAGGCCCGAACCACCATGGTGCTGTGGGTCAGGATGGCGGGCTGGGTGTGCTCCGTGAGCTTCAATGTCTCCTCCGGTCCCACGGCCATCAGTTTTGACAGGGGGAAGCCCAGTGCCGCGTCGGCCTCCTGAAGCACCGCGCGGGCCGTCGGTTCGGCCTCGGCCAGCGCCACGCCCATGCCTACTGCCTGGGACCCTTGACCGGGAAACAGCCACGCCACCTTGCTCATGCAAACCTCATCTTCAGTCTTGAGTCTCCAGTCCTCAGCCAGCTGCCCATCGCCAAGAGGATCAATCCTGGGGCAGCAGTAGCGCCACGCGCTCCTGGATGCGCTCGTGGAGGCGGTGCTCCGCGGCCCGCAGGGCGGCGCGGATGGCGTTGCGCACGGCCTTGGCGTCGCTGCGGCCATGGCCGATGATGCTCACGCCCCTCACGCCCAGCAGGGGCGCGCCTCCGTACTCCGCATAATCGAGCTTATGCTTGAAGCGCCTCATGGCGGGCCTGGCCAGCAGGCCGGCGAACCTCGTGAGGGCGCTCTCCATGAAGCTGTCCCGCAGGCCACTGATGATGCCCTCAGCCAGGGCCTCGCTGGATTTCAGCACCACATTGCCCACGAACCCGTCGCAAGCGATGACGTCGAATTTGCCGTTCCAGATATCGCGGCCTTCGGCATTGCCCTCAAAGCGGATGTCCAGCTGGCGGAGCATGGCGGAGGCGTCCTTGGTCACGTCCGTACCCTTGCCCTCCTCCTCGCCGACGCTGAGGATGCCCACCCTGGGTCGCTCCACACCAAGGACTTCCTCGGCGTAGACAGACCCCATCACGGCGAACTGAGCGATGTGCTCTGCGCGGGACCCCACATTGGCCCCTACGTCCAGCAGAACCGTGGGAGCGCCTTTCATGTTGGGCAGGACGCTGGCCAGGGCCGGCCGGTCCACGCCCTCGAGCTTCCCGATGATGAGGCTGGAGGCCACCATGGCGGCTCCCGTGTGCCCCATGGACACCACGCCGTGGGCCCGCCCCTCGCGCACGAGCTGGGCGGCCACTCGGATGGAACTGTCCTTTTTTTCCTTCAGGATGCAGGTGGCCTTGTCCGCCATGACCACGGTCTGGGGGGCGTGGATCAGTTCAGCGCGGGCCATCAGCGTGGGTGTGAATCCGTGCCGGGTCAGCTCGGGGTGGAGCATGGCCTCGTCTCCGACGAGGAAGAGGAAGAGCCCGGGCCAGGCCTCGAGGGCCTCCCGAGCGCCCTGCAGGGTCGTATGGGGAGCGTGATCACCCCCCATGACGTCCAGTGCGATGCGATGGCCGTCCACCGGCCGACTCTTAGACGGACTCGGCGACGCGGACGGCCAGCTTGCCGCGGTAGAAACCGCAGCTGGGGCATACGCGGTGGGGCAGTTTGGGTGTCTGGCAGTTCGGGCAGGTGCTTGCGCTCATGACCTCCAGGGCGTCGTGGGTGCGCCGGCGGTCGCGGCGGGCCTTGGAATGGCGGCGCTTGGGATTCGGCATGGCTTGCTCCTAGGGATGGAACGCAAAGTTTCAGGTTAAGGGTTTCAGGATTCGGGGTCCAGCTTGATTCCCGCCAGAGCCTTGGCCAGGGCCTGGTTCAGGGCCGATGGGACCTGGTCAGTCGCAGGCTGGCAGTGGCAGGGACCCTTGTTCCAGTTCTTGCCACAATTGGGACAGAGCCCCTGGCAGTCCTCGACGCAGAGGGGGTGCATGGGAGCCTGGAGCTCGAACTGCTCCCGCACCAGTTCCGCCTCGTCCAGGCTGTCCTCCGGCAGGAAGACCACGTCGAGATCCTGGGATCCCAATGTGTAGGATCCGCGGCCCACGAGATCGGCGTCCTTGCTGCCCAGGAACTGACTTTCGACCACCAGGGGACGGTCCAGGGGCGCCAGGCATCGGCTGCAGGTCCCCTCCCATATGGCTTGGCCCTTCACCTCGAGGAACACGTCGCCGCCTGATGCCAGGGTGAAGACTGACCAGGTCAGATCCCGCATGGACACGCCGCCCTCCAGCTCCACCTGTCCGGTGGTGCCATTCAGACGCAGGCCCTCCTGGGGCAGTCTATAGAGATCAATCACTTCGGGGCTCCAGCACTGCTCGGGGGAGCATCGGTGTTCGGGGCCGCACCGCCCCTGGGAGCGTTACTCACCGGAGAAGAGCCTTTCACGTCTCCTGGCGTGCGAAGGATGGGGCCGGCGTCTTCCTGGTTGTTGGGATCTCCCGTGCACTTCAGCTCGTAGGTGGCCCGGGAGGACTTCCCCTCATAGGGCTGGCCGAAGGGATCCTGGGCCGACATGCCTACCTTGATGAGACTTTCCTTAACTAGGGACGAGTTGTTGTCGATCATGGCGTCGAAACTGCCAAAGTCTGGAAAATAGCCATGTTTCAGGAAGTACTGGTCAAGACCTTCGGCCACGATCTTCAGGTCATCCTGGGCCTTGAGGTAGCGGGCCTGGGCAGAGTGTTTGCGGTACTGGGAGAAGCCTAGCGTGCCCAATACGGCAATGATCATCATCGCCACCAGCAGTTCCAGCAGGGAGAAGCCTCGGGTCTTGCGGGGGGCGGGGGATGATGTCATGGGTTGGATCCGGGAAGAGGGGCCGGATGGGTCGCATCCGAGCGTTCCAGTGTGCCAGGAAGGGCTGGAAAAGCAAGCATTCATGGGCTTCATGCCTCCTTGGCGCCTTCGGTTCCGCTCCCTTCGTCCACAACCGGCGCCGGGAAGTCTGCGGGCCAGGGGAAATCCTTCGGAAGGGCCTCCAGGCCACCAAGTTCCGCCAGCCAGTACCGGTAGGCCCGGAAGCTCATGCCCAGCCGCTTGCCGGCCTTGGTCTTGACGCCACCGACCTCGTCCAGGGCCCGGCGGAGAAAGTGCCCCTTCAGAGCCTGGATCCACGCCTCGAGATCGAACCCCTCGGAAGGAATGGCAAAGGGGGTGGGCCGATCTCGCTCCGTCTGGCCGGATTGACCGAACCCTTCCGGCAGCAGGTCCCGGGTGATGGGCCCCCCAGGATTGAGCGCCACGCAGCGCTCCATGAGGTTCTCCAGTTCACGGACGTTGCCCGGGAAGCGGTAGCAGAGAAGCTGGGACATCGCCTCGGGGTGGAGCTGCATGGGCGGCTTGCCCAGCTTCAGGCAGGAGCGGCGGATGAAGTGCTCCGCCAGCACGGGCATGTCTTCTGGCCGTTCCCGAAGGGGCGGCAGTTCAATCTGGAGGATGTTCAGGCGGTAGAAGAGGTCCTCGCGGAATTCTCCAGATTCGGCCCGGGCCCGGAGATCCCGGTTGGTGGCAGCGATGACACGAACATCCACCGACCGCTCCTCCGTGGCCCCCAGACGGCGGAACTTACGCTCCTGGAGCACCCTCAGCAGCTTCACCTGAAGGGCCAGCGGCATCTCGCCGATCTCATCGAGAAAGAGGATGCCGCCCCCGGCTTCCTCGAAGAGGCCCCGCTTCATGGCGCTGGCGCCCGTGAAGGCGCCCTTCTCGAAGCCGAACAGCTCGCTTTCCAATAGGGCCTCAGGGAGCGCGCCACAGTTCACGGCCACAAAGGGCCCCTTGGCGCGGTCGGAGTAGCGGTGGATGAGCCGGGCCACCACCTCCTTGCCCGTGCCGCTTTCGCCCGTGAGCAGGACGGTGGTGTCGGCCCTGGAGACCTTGCCGATGTGGGCGTTGATTTTGCGCATGATGGGGCCCACACCCACCAGTTCACCCAGGTCGGAGGGCGGCTCTGCCTGAGGCTCTGCTGCGGCGAGCAGGCCCTTGAGAGAGGCGATGAGCTCCTCATGCTTGAAGGGTTTGGTGATGAAATCCACGGCCCCCTGGTTCAAGGCCTGAACCGTGGTTTCAGTGGTGGCGTAGGCGGTCATGATGACCACCGGCGTCTCCAGACCCTGCTCCTTCATCCAGGTGAGCAGCTCGATGCCCGAGCCATCCTTGAGCTTCAGATCGGAGAGCACGCCATCGAAGGTGGTTTCCCGCAGAGCCCTTTGGGCCTCCTTGATGCCCGATGCCGCTTCGCAGCGAAACCCCGCCCCCTCCAAAGCCAGGGTCAGCACCTCCCGAAGGCCGGGTTCATCCTCCACCAGCAGGATCCGTTGGGTCGAGGCAATGGACATGGCAACCTGTGAATATGACGCGTTGGGTCAGTCATTCTATCCTGAACCCTTTCCTGGAGTCCCGTGAAGCATGTTGTGTTCGCCCACCGGAAGCTGTCCTTCGGGGGCGGCGAGCGCGTGCTTCTGGAACAGGTGGCGGCCCTGGCCAATCTACCGGTGAAGGTGTCGGTGCTTTTCCGCAAGGAGCCGGGAAAGCGCGACCTCGAGCCGGAACTGCGCGAACGCAACCCGAATGTGGCCGACGTGATCCACCTTCCCGGAGCGTTCGGTGCATTCCGCTGGCTGTGGCGCAGCCGGCCAGACCTGCTGGTCCTCTGCAACCACAAGGGCGTCCAGCGCGCCCTGCCCTGGCTGGCCCGCTTCGGTCACAGGGTTCCCTGCGTCCTCACGCTGCACGAACACTATGAGCGCCACCTGCGCAAGTACCGGGGAGTCCGGAACCTCGTGGACCGCTGGATTTGCACCTACGATTTCATCGACTCGGTACGGGCACACCTCAGCGACGCGCCGTGCAGCATCATCCACCCGCTCTACCCCCGGGGCGTGATGGATGCAGCCACACCGGAGGAGCGTCGCGAGGCCCGGAGGCAGCTTGGGCTGCCGGAGACCAGCAGGGTGGTGGGCTATGTGGGCCAGATCGACGACCGTAAAGAACCTTCGGGCGTGGTTCGGTTTGCCGAAGCCCTGGGTGATGTCCACCTGCTCTTTGCCGGGCGCGAGGACGCCGCCACGGCTTCCGCCTTGGATGCCCGTTTGGCGGCTTCGCCTCTGCATGACCGGAGCCTGCGCCTGGGGCCACAATCAGACCTCCGACCCGCCTTCACCGCCCTCGATCTCTATGTCATGACCAGCCGGAACGAGGGGTTCTTTCCCATCGCCCTCATCGAAGCCCTTGAGCGTGGCGTGCCTGTGCTGGCCCCGACGGTGGGCGGCATCGGGACAGTGCTGAAAGATGGCGAGGGCGGCTTCCTCCTACAGAAACCGGATGACCGCCGGTCCGTGCCGGAGCCTGTGCTGGTGGCCGCAGCAGCCCGGCTCGCCCCCCTGCTGGCGGATGCCCAGGCGTGGGAGGCCCAGCGGTCAAAGGCCCATGCCTTCGGGACATCGCTGACAAGGGACTACGATGCCGCGGCGAAGTTCCGCGAGGCGGTGGCGGAATGGCTGTGATTCCTGACCACGCCACCTGGGTGCGCTTCTCGCGGTTCGTGGGCGATGACGGGGCCTCCTTTGCGGTCGCAAGGCGAAGCCGCAGCGAGCGCAGGAGCACGGCGCGGGGCGCCGTGAGATCGGGGGGTAGTCCCCGGCGGCACCGCCCCCCCACACCGACGGGAGGCCGGGCGTGATGCCCCGGCACGCCACCTGGGTGCGCTTCCCGCGGTTCGTGGGCGATGCCGCCATGCAGCTTCCAGTGTTGCGCCTGCTGCGGGAGATCGGCGCCGAACCCATCGTCGTGTGGGGGCCGAAGCTCACAGTAGGTCTGGTGGAGGGCACCTGGTTCTGCGACGCAACCCTGCCGGATGAGGGGAAGCCCGGTCCCCTGGCCATGGCCCGGATCCTGCGGCAGCACCAAGCGGCGCGGAGCATCCACTTCCCGAAGTCCCTCCGACCCGCCCTGGCTGCCTGGCTGGCCCGGGTGCCGGAGCGCATTGGCGTGGACGAGAGCCTGGCGGGCCCCTTCAACACCCACAGCGGCCCTTTCTGGGATGCGGAAGGCCCCTTCCTCCAGCGCTATCACGCGGTGCTGGCGCGGCGCTGGCCGGATTTGCCACCCATGCCCTACGCGGATTTTGATCCGGGCATCGCCATCGATAGGCCTCGGGAGCAGTATCTTTGCCTCATGCCAGGATCCACCTGGCCCTCCAAAGCCTGGCCCGTGGACCACTACCGGGCTCTGCTGCTCCAGGCGCGAGCCGAGGGCTTCGCCGTCGCCGTGCTGGGATCGCCCGGCGAGGCGGCCACCTGCGCCTCGGTGGCCGGGGCAGAGGGCATCAACCTGTGCGGAAGAACTACCTTGAAAGAGGCCGCGGCCTGGATGCGCGGCGCTGCGGCGGTGGTGGGCAACGATTCGGGCCTGAGCCATCTGGCGGCGGCCTGTGGTGCGCCAGCTCTGGCTCTCTACGGCGCCACGGATCCCGGCGGATCCACACCCTGGGGCCCTAAGAGCCGGGGGCTGCGGAAGGATGGCATTGCATGCGCCCCCTGCTTCAAACCGGACTGCTTCACTCCGGGGCATCCCTGCATGATGGAAATCGGCCCCGCCCAGGTCTGGAACGAACTGCTCGCCCTGATCTCCGTATAGAATCACAAGTCCTTCGAGGTTCTGCATGCTCCGACGTCTCCTCCTCGCCTGCGCCGCCGTGACCCTGATGGCCCAGGCCCCAATCATTTCCTTCGACAAGGTGCACCACGATTTCGGTCGCATTCCTCCTGACCGGAAGGTGTCTGCCAAGTACCGGGTGGCCAACACTGGCAATGCCTACCTGAACATCACCCAGGTTCGGCCCAGTTGCGGATGCACTTACACCATGCTCGGGAAGTGGTCCCTCGCACCCGGGGAATCCACGGAGATCGAGGCCACCTTCGATCCCAGGGGAGTGAAGGGTCTGGTGCGCAAGTCCATCGAAGTGGTGTGCGACGACCCGAAGACTCCCGCGATCACTCTCAGCCTCGAGGCCGAGGTCGTGCAGGAGATCATGCCCTCTGTCGAATCCGTATACTTCCATCAGGCCCAGAAATCCCTCACCACCCGCAGTCAAGTCCGCTATTCCAGCGGGAATGGGGAGCCCGTGCAGATCGTGGACGTGAAGGCCCCGGGCGCTCCTTTCCTCACCTTCGCCTACCGGCCCGAGGGCAAGGATCTCGTATTGGAGGTGGCCTTCGATGGCCACAAGGTCCCCGCCGGCCAACTGCGCGGAGTCGAGACTGCCACCGTGCGCTTCACCAATCTACGG
>CAIXHJ010000047.1 GCA_903919165.1 uncultured Holophagaceae bacterium | reverse complement strand
CCGCCGCATCGAGTTCTGCCTTCTCCTCGGCGGCCATGGTGTTCTTGAGCCGGAGGCGAATCTCCTGCTGGGCCAATCGATCCGCTTCAGCCTTGAATGGGTCGTTACTGACCTCACGGGGCTCTTTCTTGTCGTCAAACTTTCCGATCCCCGGTAATCCCGGGATAAGCCCTCCAGCCATGTCCGCAGAATTTAGGTTGTAATCCGAGTTGGGGTCGTTCTCCGCATCCTTTTGGGCCTTCTTTTTATTATGCTTGTCGAGAGCATCCTTACCCGCCACCACGAGGCCAGCAGCTCCAAACCCGGGGATGCGGCTCGCCAACTTGGCCAGCTTTCCCTCCGCCTCAATGATTTTTGCCAGGAACTGCATGAAATCGCTTGTGGGGGGTATCACCCAGCTCCCGATAGCCGCCTTGATCTTATCTAGCGCCGTCCCCAGTTCCGCCGTGGCCACACGGTAGGTGTTGAGGTTCTTGGATGCCTCATCCATGTCCACGCCATTGCGCTTGGCCATGTTTCCGGCTTCCTCGAAATTCCTCGCGAGGTTCTTCAGCACCGCCGCGTTGGCGATACCGCTACGCTCAAAGGCGGCCTGGAGCAGCAGATCCTTGTCCAACTGGCTGCCGTAGGTGTCCATGACATCCACGACCTTCTTGATGTACTGCTCGAAGGTCATGGCCGCCAGGGAAGCCTTGTCCTGCGCGATCCCGTTCTGGATCAAAACATCAGCCCGAGTCCGCATGGCACGCGCATAGCCCCGGATGAGAGGGAGCATGTTCTCCGTCTCCCCGCCAGACATTTGGAGCGCCATGTTGAACTTGTTGAATTTTTCCGTGTCCATGCCCGCGGTGATGGCCATCATCTGGTAGGCCGCTGCCAGTTCATTCGTCCGCGCTATCGCATCCGGAATGGAATTGGTGATCTTCTGGATGCCCTCGGCAATCTTCTGCCCTGCGAAAAGCCCGGCCCCCGCCAAGGTGCTGAAACCGAGCACGCCCCCGGCCAGCCCCTTGTTGAACCCGTCCATGACCTTATCGAGCCCGGAGGACTCAACCTTGTCTTTTGTCTCCACGGCTTTCTTCTCGAAGGCCGTCAGCATATCGATCCCACCCTGAGGATCACCCTCGATGGTTACTTGGATCTTCTCGTCAGCCATCGCTAGTCGTCCTCATCGTCGGGCATCTCGGGAGGCTTAGGGGGTGTTCCGCCGTTCGCGTAGAGCGGCAACGCGGAATACCAGCACTGTTGAGCGTGACGTAGCGCGTTGACGGTTTCGGTCTTCAGATAGGTGGTGGCCAGGTCGAGCGCGTCTTCCAGTGGTAGGCAGGCTGCTTCTTCCCAGCCGCCCACCATTGGGGCGACTAACTTGCGGATGGGGAATCGACCGAGGCTTCGCTCACCCCCACGTTTACTTCGGCCTTTAGCTCTGCCGGGACCGAAGAGGCGGGGGTGACGCCTAGCGATGTCCAGAGAGCAGATTGAAAATCCATCGCGGCCTGGAACATCTCCGCGAAGGAGGCGTCAGCCGCGTCGTTCTCCAAGGCGGCCATGACCGCCGGATCAGTTTCCGCGAGCTTCAGCATGGACTCGGGCGCCTTCCAGATGGCCGCCAGCTTGCGGACGGTCTTCGCGGTAGCCGCGTTCGATAGGATCTTGACGAAATCGGTGAGCCCACTCAGGTCCCGTTCCCCGATCCGGACCTGGGCCCCGGCGATTGCGCCGAGGTCCAGGCCGGAGAAGAGGGGCAGCCCCAGTTCAAAGCGTCGTGTGGAAGGAGCTGCCATCGGTTACCTCAGTCTAGGTGTGGGCGCCAGTGGTGGTGACGACGCAGCCGAAGGCGGGGACGCCAGCGGCGTTGCTCAGATACAGGTCAGGGTTGCAGGCCAGCTTGAGCTTCATGCTGATCTTGTCCTTCTGGCTGTACTTGATGTCGGGGTCGCCGATGAAGCTGGTCCGGAAGAGGATCAGGAAGTCGGAGTAGCCGAAGGTGGCCGACTGCATCTGGACGATCACGACCCACTTCTGGACCGTGTTGGGGAACGCCAGCAGGGCGCTGGTGCTCTGGCTGTGGGTGGCGTCCGCCGCGATGTTCATAATGTCGGCGGCCTGACAGCCGAAGATGTCCGCCCAGTGGTTGGCGTCCACATCGTAGATGCTGAAGGTGGCGTCGGCGCTCTTTATGCCAGCGACCAACTGCGAGGGCACAGAGCCGTCGTTGTGGGCGAAGGTCAGGGTGTCGGTGGCGATCTTGAACTGGAGGCCGTTCTCATCCACATCGCCCCAAGGCTGGAGGGCCGTGGAGAAGGGCAGCGTGGTCAGCGTCGCGGTGGGCGCCACGGAGAGCTGGTAGGTGGAAGTGGAAGCGCCCAGCGTTCCGGAGAGCTTGCTCTGGATGACGCAGTAGGGAGGCAGGCCCGCCATCAGGATCTGCTGACCGACGCCGAACTGGCCGACGGCAGTCGTGTTGATGGTCAGCACACCGCCGGTCGTGACCGTGCCCGAAGCACTGGTCGAGGTGCTGGGGACGGTGTAGGTCAGATCGGTGCCGTAGAGGTAGGCGAGATACGCCTTGACCGTGGACGGAAGATCGATGCCGGGGTTGGAAACCGGGTAAGGGAAGAGGAACACACGCCCGGGAGCGTGGTTCTCGAAGTTGCGATTCAGGCTGCCGTAGAGCACCTGGGCCATGATTTCTCCCTATGAGAGAAGGGGCTTATTCAGCCGGGGTTTCAGAAGGAACTTCGGAGTAGTCGGTGTGCTCCTCGACGACCGGAGCGGAATCGGGAGCGTCCACTTGCACGACTCCGAAGAACCTCAGAGCGAGCGGCAGCAGCTCATCCGGAATCTCAACACGAGCACCACCCGGAAGCGTGGGCAGACCCTCGTGCGGGGCGTAGGTGCAGCGGAGAGAAATCACAAATGCCATGTCAGGCTCCAGGGGTCCAGATGTAGTGGCAGGAAAACAGAAGCAGGGTCGCGGATTCGGCGGAGGCGTTCTCTTTCGCGCCCCATTCCTGGCTGGCCCAGACGGTGAAATTGACAAGTCGTCCGAGCGTGCCGTCCGCGAGAATCGCCTGGCGAACTTGAACGGCCAGGGCGTCGGTGGTGTCTTCTTCGACACGGCCTCCCACATTGATCTCGACGGCGACGGTGTAGATCCTGCTGTGGCGTCGATCCGAAATCTGATCGACTACCAATGGCTTGTCGCTGTGGG
>CAIXHJ010000046.1 GCA_903919165.1 uncultured Holophagaceae bacterium | reverse complement strand
GCCCGCCTCAGGGAGCGCGTGGTCGGCCAGGATCCGGCCCTGACGGCCATCGCCGATGCCCTGCGCCGCAACCGTGCCGGGCTGGGCGATCCCAAGCGGCCCATCGGAAGCTTCCTTTTCCTGGGCCCCACGGGCGTGGGCAAGACCGAAGTGGCCCGGGCCCTGGCGGAATTCCTCTTCGACGACGAGAACGCTCTGGTCCGCATCG
Organism: uncultured Holophagaceae bacterium; assembly: GCA_903919165.1. Classification (GTDB taxonomy): domain Bacteria; phylum Acidobacteriota; class Holophagae; order Holophagales; family Holophagaceae; genus Geothrix. Next base: position 3,591 of record CAIXHJ010000046.1, on the reverse strand, counting down.
ACATGAGCGAGTTCACCCACGAGGCCGACGCCACACGCCTCATTGGAGCAGCGCCCGGCTATGTGGGCTACGAGGAGGGCGGCCGCCTCACCGAGGCCATCCGCCGTCGCCCCTATGCCGTCATCCTCCTGGACGAGATGGAGAAAGCCCATCCCCGCACCTTCGACATTTTCCTCCAGGTGCTCGAAGACGGACGCCTCACGGACGGCCAGGGGCGGACCGTGAATTTCCGCAACACCGTGGTGCTCATGACCACCAACCTGGGGAGCCAGGCCATCTTTGATGCCGGCGGCGACCCGTCGAAGGCCGAGGCCGCCATCCAGGCTGCCCTGCACCTCCACTTCCGCCCCGAGTTCCTGAACCGCCTCGACGAGGTGGTGGTCTTCCGGTCCCTGAGCCGGGAGGACATGAAGGCCGTGGCCCGCATCCAGCTCAAGCGAGTGGAAGCCTTGCTTCAAGAGCAGCACCTCGGTTTCGAAGTGCCGGAAACCGCCCTGGACTGGCTGGCAACGGAGGGCTTTGATCCCCAGTTCGGCGCGCGCCCCCTCAAGCGCCTCATCCAGCAGGTCGTGGTGAACCCCCTATCCCGGCTGGTCCTCCAGGGTCATCTCCAATCCGGCGGTTTGGCTCGGCTGGTGGTCCGAGACGGCCAGCTTTCCGTGGAGGCGGAGGCCGTCCAATAAAGCAGGCTAGACTCTTAGTTCTAGCCCGAAACCTCCCCAAGTTCCCTCCCTGTCCGACGAGGCTCTGGTATCTGGAGTTGGCGTGCCTCTTACCCCACCCATCCCAATTCTCATCGTGGACGACGAACCGGATCTGCGAGACCTGCTGGTGGAGGCCCTGCAGGACCAGGGTTATGCCGCCGAGGGCGCAGACGGGGGCGCGCAAGCCCTGGCCCTGGTGCGGCAGAAACACTTCCCGGTGGTCTTCACGGACCTGAACATGCCGGGTGGTCTCTCGGGCCTGGAGTTGCTGCGGGTCATCCGCGAAGAGGATCCCCGGACCACGGGCATCCTGATGACCGGATATGCCACCACGGAATCCGCCATCCAGGCCCTGAAGCGAGGCGCCTATGACTTCATCCAGAAACCCTTCAAGCTGACGGAAATCGAGGCCAGCCTCGAGCGTGCCCTGGAACACTATCGCCTGCTGCGGGAGAACGAGGAATACCAGCAGAACCTGGAACGGATGGTGGAGTCCCGCACCCAGGAAATCACGGGACTCAAGAACGACATCGAACGGCTCTTCGAGGGTTTCGTCAACGCCTCGGTGACGGCCATCGAGTCCCGGGACCCCAGCACTTCAGGCCATTCCAGCCGCGTGGCGGACCTTACGGTGGGATTGGCGGAGGCGGTGAACAGCACGCCCAGCGGCCCTTATGGAGGCCTCCATTTCACCCCAATCCAGATCCGCGAGATCCGTTACGCCAGCCTTCTCCACGATTTCGGCAAGGTAGGTGTCCGGGAGCAGGTGCTGGTAAAGGCCAAGAAGATCGAAGGAGATCGACTGGAGAGTATCTACCAGCGCCTTCACCAGCGCACCCTTGAGGCCACGCGCGACAGTCTTCTGGATACCTGGAGCAAGGGTCGAAGCTTCGACCATGAGCTCGTCGCGGCCCTTCTGACCCAGCAGCAGGAAGAGACCCGCCACCTGATGGATCTGGTCCGGCGCAGCAACGAACCCACGGTGCTGCCTCAGGAAGTCGCCCTTGAGCTGAACCTCCTGCAGGATCTCACCTACCAGCACTGGTCCGGGGACCGCCGGACCCTCCTAGAGCCCGGGGACCTCGACCTGCTTAAGATCCCCAAGGGAAGCCTGTCCGCCCGGGAGCGTGACGAAATCCAGAGTCACGTCACTCACACCTACCGGTTCCTCTGCCAGATCCCCTGGACCCTCGAACTGGCAGGGGTGCCAGATATCGCCTGGAACCACCACGAGCGGCTGAATGGCAGGGGGTACCCCCGTCAGCTCATGGGACCGGACATCCCGGTCCAGAGCAAGCTCATGGCAATCACCGACGTTTACGACGCACTGACGGCCGCGGATCGTCCCTACAAAGCCGCGGTGACCGTGGAACGCAGCCTGGAGATCCTGGAGCAGGAAGCCAGCGTGAACCTGCTGGATACCGAGGTCCTCCGGATCTTTCTGGAAGCCCGGATCTATGAACGCACCATGGGCCAGGGGCGGACTCCATGATCCAAGACCCCATTCTCATCGTCGATGACGAGGCAGAGCTCCGCACGACACTCCTGGAAGCCCTGGAGAACCAGGGCTACTCCGCCGAAGCCGTCGCGAGCGGCGAAGCTGCCCTGGCGCGCATGGCCGAACGGTCCTTCCCGGTAGTCCTCACGGATCTCAACATGCCCGGCGGCCAGACAGGCCTCGATCTCATCGGTGAAATCCGGCTCCGGTTCCCGGGCACGGTTTGCATCCTGATCACTGCCTACGCCACCTTGGACACCAGCATCGAGGCTCTGAAGCGCGGGGCCTATGACCTGATCCAGAAGCCCTTTCGTCTCGCCGAGATGGAGGTGGTGCTGAACCGGGCCCTGGAACACGCGAACCTGCTGCAGAAGTTGAAGGCCTACCAGGAGGAGCTGGAATCCCGCATCCTGAACCGTACCCGCGATCTCCATCTGGCTCATCGGGACGCCCTCACCCTGTGCGATCTCAGCCTCCAGGCTCTGGAGGCGCACTCCCTTTCATCGTCTCTGGACCCTTTGCTCGACCAGGTTTCCATCCGATGGGCACCGGATGGCATGGGCTGCTTCAGGCGGGAGAAGGATGGGGTTCTGTGCCGAGTGGCAGCCCGGGGCCGTCTGCCGATCCCCCAGCACCTGGACCGCCCTGACCCTGACCCCTTGAAGGTCCCGGGATTTGGGTACTCCGAAGAACACTTCCTGCCCCTTGGAGATGTCGGCTGGCTGTATCTGGGATTCGAAGGACGCTCAGCCTTCATGGAAACCGACCCGTCCTTTCTCCTTTTCGCCAGGCACCTTGAGCTCGTCCTCCGGGTCAGGTAAGCAGATGGTCAGCGCCCATCAGCTTCTCTGGACTGGTTTCCACGGCCTCGATCCGGTCGAAGTGGATCTGCCTTTCATCCCCGGCGGAATCGTCCTCTTCTCCCGCAACCTCGACCCGGATCCCGAAGGCGGGCCAGCTCGGTGCCGGGCGCTCATTGATGGCCTCCAGGCCCGATTCGGCGTCGAGTTGCCGCTGGTCGTGGCCCTGGATCAGGAAGGCGGTCCGGTGAGCCGTCTGCGCCCATGGGCCGGCCCCACGCCTCCTCTACGCCGCCTTTGGACCCAGGGCGGGGCCAGGGCCTGTTCCGCCTGGGGAACCCTATGGGGCGAGGGCCTTCGGCTGCTGGGGTTCAATGTGGATTTCGCCCCCGTGCTGGACCTCTGGGACGGCCATCCGGGCTCGGGCATCGGGGACCGCGCCGCGAGCGAATGGCCTCTAGAGGCCGCCACCGCCGCCGGGGCCTTCCTGCATGGTCTGGAATCCACTGGCGTGCGGGGTTGCCTCAAGCACTTTCCGGGACTGGGCGGCACCACCCTGGACAGCCACAAGGGCCTGCCTGCCCTGGAG
>CAIXHJ010000045.1 GCA_903919165.1 uncultured Holophagaceae bacterium | reverse complement strand
TGGTCTCGTGTATGGCCGCACGGCCATACCGAGAAGACTGAATCGAAAGGCGCTGCCAAGGCTCCTGCAAAGAAGAAATGATCGATCCGCCCATAGGTCCACCTTCGAAGTCTCGTGTATGACCGCAAGGCCATACCGAGAAGATTGAATCGAAAGGCGCGGCCAAGGCTCCTGCGAAGAAGAAATGATCGATCCGCCAATAGGTCCACCTTCGAGGTCTCGTGTATGGCCGCACGGCCATACCGAGAAGATTGAATCGAAAGGCGCGGCCAAGTCCGCTGCGATGAAAAAGGAGCTCAGCTGGGAGGTTGCCAGCCAAACGGAGCAGCATAGGTACCCCGCTCAGGGGAAGCGAACTCTGGGTCGAATTCGAGACGAAAAATTTGGCCGGAACCTCGTTCAGATGTGACCTCATCTACCAAAACAAGCCCACAACAGGCCTGCCCCACCCTAGAATGGTCCATGGCACGGCCCCCCTCCGCCTCGACGTTAGGCGACCTCGATTTGCACCTGCTCGGAGAGGGAACCCATTTGCGGGCCTACGAAAAGCAGGGAGCTCACCCGAGGGTCATGGATGGCGTGACGGGGGTGAACTTCGCTGTCTGGGCCCCCAATGCCCGCAGTGTCAGCGTGGTGGGGGACTTCAACGGCTGGGACGGACGTGCGCACCCGATGATTCAGGTGGGTCCCAACGGATTTTGGGAAACCTTCATTCCCGGGCTAGTTCCCGGTATGCTCTACAAATTCGAGGTCCACGGCCCGAGCGGCAATCTGCTTCCGCTCAAGGCCGATCCCTATGCCTTCCGCTGCGAGCGCGCCCCCGGCACCGCCTCCATCATCCACGGCCTTCAAGCCCATGCCTGGGGCGATGGGGCCTGGATGGAAGCGCGCCGGAATACCAGAGTCCACGCCACACCGGTCAGCATCTACGAACTCCACCTGGGATCCTGGCGGCGGCGGTCTGATGGTTCCTTCATGAGCTACCAGGAGATCGCCGCAGACCTGGCGCCCTACGCCAGTTGGCTGGGTTTCACCCACGTGGAGCTGCTGCCTGTGACGGAGCATCCCTTCGATCCCTCCTGGGGCTATCAGCCCCTGGGCATGTTCGCACCCACCAGCCGCTTCGGCGGGCCGGATGACTTCAAGGCCTTCGTGGACACGCTGCATCAGGCCGGACTGGGGGTCATCCTCGACTGGGTGCCCGCCCACTTCCCGGAGGACGCCCACGGCCTGGCCAGCTTCGACGGCACCCACCTCTACGAGCACGCGGACCCCCGCCAGGGTCGCCACATGGACTGGGGAACCCTGATCTACAACTACGGGCGGGTGGAGGTGCAGAATTACCTCATCTCCAACGCGCTTTTCTGGCTCGACCAGTTCCACGTGGACGGCCTGAGGGTGGATGCCGTGGCTTCCATGCTGTACCTGGATTACAGCCGCGAGGCGGGCCAGTGGATCCCCAACCGCCACGGAGGCAGGGAGAACCTCGAAGCGGTGGCCTTCCTCCGTCGCCTGAACGAGGTGGTCTACGCCCAGCATCCGGACGCCTTCACGGTGGCAGAGGAATCCACGGCCTGGCCAGGTGTTTCCCGCCCCACAGACAAGGGTGGTCTCGGATTTGGCTTCAAGTGGGACATGGGCTGGATGCACGACACACTGCGCTATCTGGGCGAAGGCATGATGGCCCGGCCCCGTCACCACAACGAGATCACATTTTCCATGCTGTACCACGGTTCTGAGAACTACGTGCTTCCGCTTTCCCACGACGAGGTGGTCCATGGGAAGCGTAGCCTCTACGGCCGCATGCCCGGCGATCCCTGGGAGCGGATGGCGAATCTGCGCCTGCTCTATGCCTGGCTCTTCGCCCACGGCGGCAAGAAGCTGCTCTTCATGGGCGGAGAGTTCGCCCAGGTCCGGGAATGGAACCACGACACGGCCCTGGACTGGGGCCTGCTCGACCGGCCCGACCACAAGGGCATTCATGACCTAGTCTGCGACCTCAATGGCCTCTACCGCCGCCATCCCGCCTTATACGAAGGGGACTGCCAACCCGACGGGTTTTCCTGGATCGATTGTGGTGACCGGTTCAACAGCGTCCTCACGCTGCTGCGGCGGGCCTCGGATCCCCGGGATTTCATGGCCATCGCCTTCAACTTCACGGCGCTGCCGCAGCATGGCTACCGCATCGGCGTGCCTGCGCCCGGGGTGTACGTCGAGCTGCTGAATACCGATTCCACCTATTACGGCGGACGGAACCAGGGCAATACGGGTCGGATCGAGACTGAGGCCATTCCCGCCCACGGGTTCCACCAATCCCTGAACCTCATTCTTCCGCCGCTCGCGGCCCTCTTCCTGAAACTTGAACCGCTGACCCACCCGTAACATTTCCAGGACCCCTCATGGACAAGCTCATTCCCAAACTGCAGAAGCTCACCCAGAACCTCTGGTGGACCTGGAAGCCAGAAGTGCGGACGATCTTCCGCGATCTTGATCTGGAGCTGTACCACAGGGCCCACCAGAATCCCATGTCCGTGCTGAAGCAGATCGAACCCGCAGAACTTGAGCAGCGTGCGGCGGATGTGGACATACCGGCCCGGGTGGATCGGGCCCTGCGCCAGCTTCAGGAATACCTGACGCCCGTCACCACCTGGGGCCTCACCCACGCAGGGGCCATGCGGTCCCGGCCCATTGCCTACTTCTGCATGGAATTCGGCATCCACGAATCCCTGCCCATCTACTCAGGCGGGCTGGGCATCCTCGCCGGCGATCATCTGAAGGCCGCTTCGGATCTGGGCGTACCCCTGGTGGGCGTGGGTTTGCTCTATCACGATGGCTACACCTCCCAGGTCCTCAACGCGGAATTCTGGCAGCAGGATGTGGTGGAGCCTTTCGACGTTGCAGATCTGCCGCTGGTACCAGCGGTGGATCGGTACGGCCAGCCCGTCCAGGTATCTGTCGAGCTGCCGGGCAGGCCGGTGCACGCCGCGGTCCTTGAGGTGCAGGTGGGACGCATCCGGCTCATCCTCCTGGATACGCGCGTCAAACAAAATGATCCCAAGGATGTGGGTCTCGCAGCCCGCCTCTATGGCGGTGACCAGCGCATGCGCATCGAGCAGGAACTGCTGCTGGGCGTGGGTGGTGTGCGCGCCCTTCGCGCGCTCGGCATCAACGCTAGCGTGTTCCACCTCAATGAGGGCCACTCCGCCTTCGCCCTGCTGGAACGGGCGCACCACCGCATCCAGGTCGATGGAATGGACCCCCACCTGGCCCTCCAGGAAGTCGCCGCCGCCACTGTGTTCACCACGCACACCCCTGTGGACGCAGGCCATGACCGTTTCCCTTCAGACCTGGCCGCCGAGCACTTGCGGCCTCTGGCCGAGGGGTTGAAGCTGCCTCTCGACGAGGTCATGGGACTGGGACGCGTTAATCCCCATGACCATGGATCACCGTTCATGCCCACTGTGCTGGCCCTCAAGCTCTCCCGACGTGCCAACGGCGTCTCGGCCCTCCACGGCGTGGTGTCCCGGAAGATGTGGAACCACCTCTACCCCGGTCTGCGGGAGGAGGCGGTCCCCATCGGCCATGTCACCAATGGGGTTCATCTACCCACCTGGCTGGCCACGGAGATGAACCACCTCTATGAATCTCACCTGGGCGTGGCCTACCACGTAGCACCCACACGTCCCGACACCTGGGCGAAGATCGTGGGCGTCTCGTCGGCGGAACTCTGGGAGACCAAGCAGGTGCTGAAGGCCCGCACCATCCGGTTCATCCGCGAGCGCAATGTTGGCACGCGCACCCGCCTGGGCCTGCCTGCTATTGATCCGGCGCCCCTTGACCCGGACGCCCTCACCATCGGCTTCGCCCGTCGCTTCGTGCCCTACAAACGGCCGGATCTGCTCTTCACCGATCTGGATCGCCTGGACCGCCTGGTCAACCATCCGGATCGTCCCGTGAATCTGGTCTTCTCGGGCCGGGCCCATCCGGCGGACACCACCGGCAAGGCCCTCATCCAGAAAGTGGTGAAACTCCTTGAGGATCCCCGGTTCCGCCACCGCATCGTCTTCATCGAGAACTACAACATCCGCGTGGGTCGACTGCTCTACCAGGGCATTGATGCCTGGCTCAACAACCCTCAGCGCCCCCTCGAGGCATGCGGCACCAGCGGCATGAAGGTGGTGCTCAATGGCGGCCTTCACATCTCGATTCGAGACGGCTGGTGGGCCGAGGCCTACGATGGCCAGAACGGCTTCGCCATCGGCACTGGAGAGATCCACGCCAACCAGGCCATCCAGGACCAACGCGATGCCGAGAACCTCTTCCGCCTGCTGGAGGAAGAGGTGGTGCCCATGTATTACGAGAACCGCAACTCTGTGGGCGTGCCCCATTCCTGGGTAGATTGCGTGAAGCAGTCCATCCGCACCCTGGCCTGGCGCTTCAACGCGGACCGCATGGTGAAGAACTACGTCGATCACCTCTACCTTCCAGCGGCCATCGGCAGCAGCTGCCAGATGCCCCCTCCCTGAACAGGGATAAATTAGGCATTTTTGGTCTTGATGTCTATATTTGTCGAGATCTGATTATCGGCGAGCCTCAGCTTAAACGGCTTGGCCCATCCAGGCGAGTTTCAGAAGCGGCTGCGGCATGGCAGGAGC
>CAIXHJ010000044.1 GCA_903919165.1 uncultured Holophagaceae bacterium | reverse complement strand
GTCTCCAATCTGGTAAATGATATCCAGAACAAGGGCCATCAGCAGACTCTTGCCGATGCGCTTGGCAAAAATCCCATCATTCCGCCCGGGCACTTGACCACCGGTTTTCACAGTTCCGGCGCTTTGCTGCCTGTTCTGAGCGATAACGGACGCAACGACGTGGCCTATTCCCTGCTGCTGCAGGATACCTATCCCTCGTGGCTCTATCCGGTTACGATCGGCGCCACCACCACTTGGGAGCGTTGGGACAGTTGGACTCCGGAAAAAGGGTTTCAAGACCATCGCATGAACTCGTTCAGCATGCCCGACCTGATGGTGTCCATCACCGAGTGGTTGTTCTGTCATGCGGGAGGCATCGATCAACAGGGCGTGGGTTTCAAAAACATTATTATCAAACCGTATATCGGGGCGGGGCTGACTTGGGCGCAGACGACTTACGACAGCATCCACGGGACCATCAGCGTCCGGTGGGAAAAGAGCGGCGATTCCTTGCTTGTGAACGTGACCATTCCTGCCAATACGACGGCGACGGTGTATGTCCCTGTCGCGTCGAAGCCTGGCGAAGACGGACCGGCGAAGGACGCTGCTGGAGTGACCGAGTCCGGCAAGCCTGCGGCGAAGGCTGAGGGCGTGAAGTTTTTGCGGATGGAAGGTTCCGCCGCCGTCTATGCCCTGGGTTCCGGAACCTACCGGTTCCAATCCACGCTCCCGGAAACCATCAAATGAAACACCAAGCCAAATGCCATTTTACGGTCATTCTCGCCGCCGCCCTGGCGATGTTCTCCTGCCTCCCGCCTGCCTCCGCCGTCGGCCTGACCAAGCTGCGCTGTGAATATCTGGAAAATCCGCTGGGCATCGAAGTGACAAGTCCGCGCCTGAGTTGGATCATCACCTCGGATCAGCGCGGGCAGAAGCAGACGGCGTATCAGGTTCTGGTGGCTTCGAGTGAGTCGCTGTTGAAACAACACAAGGGCGACTTGTGGGACACCGGCAAAGTGCTGTCCGATCAATCGGTGTTGGTGGCTTACCATGGGACACCTCTCACGTCAGCCCAGCAATGCTTCTGGAAAGTGCGCGTTTGGGGCATGGAACAGAAGCCCTCAGCCTGGAGCGAACCGGCACTCTGGACGATGGGGTTGCTCAAACCCGAGGAGTGGGAGGTGGCCAAGTGGATCGGCGAAGAGAAACGAGCGCCCGGCTACAACTCGGAAGGGTACCAATGGATCTGGTATCCCGAGGGTCACCCGAACCAGGTGGCGCCCTCGGGGACCCGCTACTTTCGACGCAAGTTCAGCGTACAGGCGGGAAAACAGGTGACGGCAGCGACATGTAATCTGACGTGTGACAACGACTTCACGCTGTTCGTGAATGGGGTCCAGGCAGGTCGGGGCACGAATTGGTCTCAACCCCCGAAGCTCAATATCAAGGAATACCTGACCTCGGGCATGAACACCCTGGCGATTGCCGCGACCAATGAGGGCAGTGCGGCCGGGCTGACCGGAAAGCTGACCGTTCAATTTGACGACCACACAT
>CAIXHJ010000043.1 GCA_903919165.1 uncultured Holophagaceae bacterium | reverse complement strand
GCCTGTCAGCCAAGCCAGGCAGCTCAAACCAGCCGTGACGAACCTGACGAAGATGTCGCTGGGGCGGGGACCGCGCCCAAGCACCTTCCGGGGAGGATTCACTTACTCTCGCGCAATGGGGTCAATGAGCTGATGGATTGCGCAGCCGTGACGAACATCGCGACGATGCTGGCCCGGCGGGGGCCAGGCGGAGGACGATGGGCTGCCAGTGCGCAGCAAGGCCGGGCCCAGGCGTGTGGGTGGGAGAACGATGGGGTCGAACGGGGCGGGTTCATGACCGGACAGGCGTACAGCTTGCGGTCGGGGTCAGGACGTGTTGAGTCGGATTTGGATGCTCGCCGCGTGGGCCGGGTCGATGGCGTCCGCAGGGATCAGGACGTTGCGGAGGCTTTCGGACAGGCGTCGGGCCAGGTTGGCCAGGGAGCCAAAGAGTCTCTTGGCCTCCTGGGTCAGCAGGCTGCCGCGTTCCAGGAGCTGCAGGATCAGATGGGCGATCTGCAGCAGGACATAGAAGTTCTTGATCTGCCGCTCGCCGGTGCTGTAGGCGTGCTCCAGATTGAACCCGCCGTTCTTCTGGAGGTTGAATCCTTCGTTTTCGATTTTCCAGCGGCAGCGTCCGCCGCGGTTGGCCAGGGTCACGATGGTGTCGGGGCTGAGGTGCCAGTTGGTGAGCCAGGCGAAGAAGGCGGTTTGGTCGCCCTGCTTCTCTCGGCATTGGAAGGCGTTGACCCGGTGGCGCCGTTGCTGGTCGTCGACGTGTTCAAGCTGCTCCACCCAGGCAAAGGTCTGTTTGACTCCCTCGGGAGTGCCATGGGTCTTGCGGTTTTGGGGGCACAGGTCCAGCAGGGCCTGGTAGTCGGTCCAGAGGGCCGGGAGCGAACCTTCCTTGAAGGTGATGAGGTACTTCCAGCGGTTCTTCCGGCAGATGTCCATCACCGTGCCGTTGGCGTAGAGGCCATCGAAGCCCAGACACAGGGGCAGTTGGGGATAGTCTTTCTTGAGCCGCTCGGCCAGGCGTCGGAAGGCCTTGAGTTCACAGTCCTGCTTGGTGGCCTTGGGATCGGTGTTCTCGATGAACTCGCTGTCCAGGGAGAGGGCCAGCCCATCCGGGGTAACCAGCTTGGCTTCCAGGACATTGTGGTAGTACAGCGTCTGCTCGCCGTGGACCTGTTCCAGGCAGTGAGGGCAATGCCGCTGGCGGAAGTGCAATTGCCCGGTGGCATCGAGGACCACCAGGAAGTGGCCAAAGAGCCGGCCGCTGTCCAGGGCTTTCATACGCACCAGACGATGGATCATCTGCCGTCGAACCCGCGCCAAAGACGCCGGGGGCACATGCCCCAGAAAATAGTTGAGCGTATCGGAGTGGGCCATGGCCTCCTGCTCGGCCTGGGCCAGGCGGTTGAGGTTGGCCAGCGCCTCGGGACTGTCCAGCTCGAAACGCACCCGTCGGCGGGAACCGAGCTTGAGGAGAAAGGGCATCAGGCCCATCCAGAGCAAAAACTGCCGGGAATAGGTGATGCGGTTCTGGTCGCGCGTGTCCCGGACTTCCCCGAGCCAGTCACAGAGCTTGGGAAAGAAGTGGGCGACGGTCCTGGCCAGCGCCCCGCCCAAGCCTAAACCCTGCCGCCGCGCCGGGCTTGCTCGGTCCGGTGCAGGCGGATCAAGGCCAACTGCAACAGGGTGATCTCCTTCAACAGCCGCTTGAGGCGTCGATGCTCTTGCACCCATGCTTCGACCTCATCCTTGAGATCCCTGGGGACGTAAACGGTGCGGGTCTTGCCGCGCTGCTTGAGCGTGAGGTGCCAGCCGCCGCCGGCCTGCCGTCCCAGGGAGGCGGCCAGGGGCGGGCAGCGTGCGGACAGTTGCTTGACCCGGGCGTCGCGCATGCGGCGCAGCAGGGTCGGGTGTTTGGGCAGCTTCATGGCGGCTCCCTTCTATACTAAGTATATATACTTATTACAAGAATGCAAGAAAATCGCGGGTGCGAAAAGAAAAATCTTGAGGCAGTGCCCCCGCCCCTCCCGGACCCGCCCCGTCCAAGCCGCCCCACGGCCTCCGCGACCGGCCCCGCAGGTGCGACAAATACTCATTCGTCAGGGCTG
>CAIXHJ010000042.1 GCA_903919165.1 uncultured Holophagaceae bacterium | reverse complement strand
GGGCTGCCTGGGGCTGCCTGGGGCTGCTTGAGGCTGCTTGAGGCTGCCTCAGGCAGAGTGCCGGTTCCATCGAAAAATGATACACAATGTTTACATGACTCAATTCAGCAATTAGCTTTATAATTCCTCTTGTGAATTCAGTCACAATCCTGGGAACTTCCCACCGCTTTCGATGGACGCCCCCCGGACCCTGGGCTAGTTTGAAGCAGACCTACCCAGCCCTTCCACCCATAAGCTCTTTTACACTTCGCTCAAAACTCCTCAGCGGCTGCTCAGGGACTTGCTCTCCGTTCTTCCGGTCCCCGCAGCCTGGCAAGCATCTCTCAAGCGGACCGCCCCAAAGCTCTGGCACGGCCCAATTGCTTGTAGCAATAAACGCATGACTTCACCCCCCCCCCCAACCCACCCCGGAATTCGGGGTCTTTCTTGACGGAGCAGATGCATGTAGCAGGCCTCCTACCTAAGCGGACAGGGCCCCGCGTGATGCTTCCCAGCACACCGGAGCTTGCCTGCCGGACCAGGCGCTATACCGAACGATTCATTTGTTTCGCTAGGGATTGGCCCGAAGCGAAAACCCAATTCACTCCAAGGAGATCATCCCCATGAAGAAGAATTCCATCGCACTCGCCATCGTTGCTCTTTCCGCCCCCGCTTTCGCCGGTGACGTGACCGTCTACGGCATCCTGGATTCTGGCTACAGCAACACCACCAGGGAAGTGACTCAGACCAATGGAACCAGCATTAAGATGGGCAAGGCAGCCATCGCGTGGAGCCAGTGCGTCACCAGCCGTCTGGGCGTGTTGGCTTCGGAAGATCTGGGCGGCGGCATGAAGGTCACCGTGAAGGTCGAAACCGGCCTCACTTCCAACCCCATGGGCGGCATTACGCAGGGGGACAATACCACTTTCTATAAAACCGGGGCTCCCGGTGGTTCCCTGGCTACGAATGGCACGACCCAGAATTCGACCGTGCTGGGTGACCGTGAACTGAATGCGACCCTGGACTTCGGTCAGGGCACGGCCCTCAAGATTGGCTTCGGCTCTTCGCCGATCCGCGATTTCACCTTTGCCTATGACTCCGCCCTGCAGGGCAACTTTGTCGGCAGCCTGATCACCACCGACCCGATCACTTCCAACAACCGCAGCACAGCGATTTCCCTGATCCAGCAGATGGGCCCCGTCAAGGCCAGCATCGGTGTGATGCGCAACACCGATACCATTGATCGCGGTGCCGATCAGCAGTGGCCTGGAGGAACTTTCACGGGGCTGGGCAATGGCTATCAGGCCGCCCTGCAGTACGTAGATAAGGCCCTGTCTATTGGCCTCGCTTACCAGAGCGCGGAGAGGACCACGACTGCCGCCTTCGGCAATGCTGCCAATACCAATGACCTCACCACCAAGGTCGGCGTCTTTGGCGTGTCTTACGACTTTGGTTTCCTCAAGCTGACCGGTCAGTACGCCGACATCAAGCTTGATGATTCGATTGCTGCCAATGCCGTTGGCGAGGGCAAGCGCAGCCACGAGAACCTTGGCGTGTCCGTTCCCGTGGGCGCCGGCACCCTGTTTGCCCAAATCAGCAAAGGCAAGCAGGACCAGGTTGCGGCCGCCACTGTGGCCTCCGTCAGCCGCGACCTGAGCGGTTTCACCGTGGGTGGGAAGTACAATTTCACCAAGGGGACTTATGCCTATGTCTCTTTCGGTCAGAGTGAGCTGAAGGTTGGCGCTGCTACCGATAATGTGGCCAACAGGGGCGTCAAGGCCAACCAGTACACCATCGGCCTGGTCAAGGTATTCTAGATTTCACACTGGCCTAGCCAGTTTAAAATGAAGCAGGGAACCCACTGTGGAAACACAGTGGGTTTTTTTGTGGTTCATCGCGTCTTCCCGGCAGGGCTGCCTGACCCAACGGGAAGCTACTGATTGGGCACATTAGGGCGCACTTGAGTGCCGACGACTCGGCCCAAACTTGCTGAATTCGGGTCGCGCTCAGGCCGAATTGGGTGGCTGTGGATAGCACCATGGCATTCACCTCCCCGATTCCCGCTCCACGTCCTCGGAGTGATTCAGCAACTCGATCAGATATTCGAAGGACTCGATACCGTTGAGCTCTGCCGAGTGAATCAGGGTCATGAACGTGTCCCCGGCCTGGGCGCCCGTGGCCGACCGATAGAACAGCGAGTTCTTCCGTGAGTTTCCGGCAGGCTACCCTACCGGAAACTCACTCTCCTCTGGGCCATGGTGCTTTGAGGGGCCGGTTACTATCCCACGGCCCATCTTCCCCAGGAGCCAGGAGCCAGGAGCCTGGAGCCCAGGCCTCAACGCTTCTGCCGCGCCAGCGTGCCGAAGGTGCTTCGGTATCTCTTGGCCTACAATGGCAAGCTCTGCCGGGCCGTGGCGAAAACGGCCATGCAGGAAGTGTTCCGCTACCAGCGCCTGCGGGCCCGGCGGGCCCTGGGTGCCGGAGCAGGTGGAGCGGGCAGGCAAGTCACTCGGATTCGTGCTGGATGCCGAGGTGCGCGTGTCGGCCGACAATCGGTTTCATCGTGAACGCCTGTGTCCCTACCTGCTGCGCCCGCCCTTGGCCAAGGGCCGCCTCCACGAAACCATGGACGGCAAGTACGCCTTTGAGCTGAAGACCCCCTGGCCCGACGGTACTCGCGTGATTTTCTTCTCGGGCGAGGAACTGGTGGCGAGGCTTTCGGTCCTGGTCCCGCCGCCGCGGATGCATCTTGTCCACTATTTCGATGTGCTCGCTCCGAACGCCCGGCTGCGAAGGCTGGTCGTGCCAGAACCCCCGGATGAAGGAGCAGACGATCCCTGCGGCCACAGCGTGGCCTACAGCGAATCCCGCAATGGCAGGACCATCCGGCCCCGCTGGGTGCCCTGGTCCAAACTCCTCCTGAAGGTGTTTGAGGTGGATGTCATGGCCTGCCCCAAGTGCGACAGCCGCATGCAGCGCATCGCCGTGAGCCAGCAGCCCAGCGTCATCGCAGCGATGCTTGACTGCCTCAGCCGCAAGGCACAGCCACCCTGAGGGTTGGTCCTCTCCGACAAGACCAGAGCTTCGCCTGAGGGTTGTTCTTGACCCGAGCGTAGCCTTGGCGCATCGTAGGCCAAACTCTTTGACAACCTGGTTCCAGGCCCTGATCGGTACCATCGACATCCGTTCAGAATTCGTCTTAGGCCAGAATCCCACTCCACTTCTGGAGACCCGCCCCGTTCACGAAACGACATGGGGCGTTTGAATTCCCTATCCACCCCATTAACAAATCGATCAATTACTCCTACGGAGGTTCATTGTGTTAAAAACTGCGAGAACCATCCTTCTGGCGGCTATTTGTTTGTTCATGTCTGTCCCGCTTAGCTTTGCATTTGCCCAGGACAAAAACACCTCCGAGAATGCAAGAACATTAAGCAAACAAGAAGTTCTTGATTTCATTGCCAACAAGACAATTTCCTATTTGACTAGCAAAGCAACATCAGTTTCCGATACACAACAAGGCCTCCTGCAAACAACCTTCAAGAAAACGGAAGAATCGGGCGGTACTTTAATGGCCTATTCGCATGGGAAAGGGCCGTCGTCATCATCAAGCGGGAAATGGTATGTCAGTGACGATGCTAAACTAGTTAGGCAATACGATCTCGTCAAATGGGGAAACAAGCCGTATCGCTCAAGTATTGTCGAAATAAATGGTAAATATTTTGTGCGATTTGGTGCAGCAGAAGATCACGAGATCATTAAGATTGAATAACTCAACCCCGACAATGTATAAAATCGCCCTTCGGGATCAAGCATAAACCCCATCCCGAAAGGCCACTGTCTGGCCTTGGCCTATTTTCCGTTGAGGTGTAG
>CAIXHJ010000041.1 GCA_903919165.1 uncultured Holophagaceae bacterium | reverse complement strand
GCGCACGGGCTCGCCCAGGGGTCCGTGGACCTCTGCGTGAAGTAGGCGCCCTCCCGTGGCCGCCACCAGGGCCTCGACAGTACCCTCGCCACCATCGGCGATGGGAACCTTGATCACTTCGGCATCGGGAAACACGGCATGGATGCCGCGCTCCATGGCCTCGGCCACCCCGAGGGCGGAGACGCTGCCCTTGAAAGAATCCGGAGCCACGACCATGCGCATGAGGCTTGCCCCTCTATCTCGCTGATATTGAATCCTAAGGAAAGATCACCACTAAATCACCAAGCAAAAAGTGGTTATTGGGAATCAAGTTTATCTCGTCTTCACTGGATCCGCCGGGCGCTTGGGCAGGGACATGGGCCGCTCGGCAATCCGCTTGAGGACCTCCTGGACGCCGCGTTCCAGCTGGAGGTCATGGCCCGCCAGCATCGACATGGGATCGTTCTCGACTTCGATGTCCGGAGTCACGCCCTCGCCCTCGATGATCCATTCTCCGGTGGGCGAGTTGGTTCCCGAGCGCGGGACGAAGACACTGCCGCCATCGATCAGGGGCGAGTACCCACCACCCACGACGCCACCCCAGGTGCGCTTGCCGATGAGGGGGCCGAGGCCCGCGACGCGGAAGTAGTAGGGGAAGATGTCGCCGTCGCTGGCGCTGGTCTCGCTGATGAGCGCCACCATGTGGCCGTGGAAGACACTGCTTGGATAGGTCGACGGGTGTTCGCCATCATTGCCGAAGCGGGTGCCCAGCAACTTTTTACCGAGGCGCTCCAGGACCATCTGGCTGACGTTGCCTCCACCATTGGCGCGGACATCCACTACAAGTCCCTCCTTGCGGATCTGCGGGTAGTACCACTTGATGAACTCGTAGAGTCCCGGGGCTCCCATATCGGGAATGTGGAGGTAGCCCACCTTCCCGTCGCTGAGCCGTTCCACGGTCTCCTTCGAGCGCAGCACGAAGTCCAGGTAGCGCAGGCTGGCATCGCTCTCCATGGGGCGGTAGATGACCTGCCGGGCGCCCTCGAAACTGGGTTTCGTGTTCAGGGTCAGCGTCACGGTGAAGGTCCTGTTCCGCAGCATCTGGTAGGGGTTGCCATCGGCCTTCAGCTCCATCCCATCGATGGCTAGGATGTAGTCGCCCTCGCGGGCGTCCACGCCCACTTCCGTCAGCGGGCTGCGGTACTTGGGCTCCTCGTTCTGGCCCCGGTAGATATGAGCGAGGCGATACCTCCCCGCGGCCGGATCTAGTTCGATGCGGGCGCCGGGCAGGCCGACCTTGGCACGCTCGGGCAGGATGTAGTCGCCGCCTTCGGTATAGGTATGGCCGATATTCAGTTCGGAGATGAGTTCGGTCAGCACGTAGGTCAGGTCCGAGCGGTGCGTGACGTACTGGAGCCAGGGCCGGTACTGCTCGCGGAGCGCCTTCCAGTCGTAGCCATGCATGTTCTTCACGTAGAAGAAGTCACGGAATCGGCGCCAGGTTTCGTCGTAGATCTCGCGCCATTCTTCCGCGGGGATGCGCTCCACATAGAGATCCTTGGTGGACACAGTCTTCTTCTCGGTGGCCTTGGGCTTGGCGTCAATCTGCTGATAGGAGGCGGTCGGCCCATGCCCCACACGGGCCAGGATCTTGTTCCCGTCCTGGCTGAGGCTCCAGCCCTGGACCTCCGCAAGCAGTTCGCTCTCCTGGCGCTTCTTCAGGTCGAAGATCCAGAGGCCGCCACCGGCGTTGCGATGGCCGTTGGCCTCGCCATACACGAAGGGCGAGGACTTGGTATAGAGCAGGTAGCCGCGGATGGCATCGAGCGAGCCCAGGTTGTCGGCGGGGATGGGCACGCGGGTGCCGCGCTGCTCAAAGCCGTCCCAGTCGATGTGGACGGCCACGGCCTTGGCCGCTTCTGCCTTCTTCTCGCCGTCCTCCTTTTTCTCGGGCGCAACCCCCACTTCGTCGCTTTCCGGCGGGAAGGGATGGGGCACATCCCTGCGCAAGGCGTAAGCAATCACGTCCATGTTGCGATTGCCCGCGAAATCGAATTCCAGGTTGCTGACCTGCGGGGCGTAGTCGCGCCGGCTGAGGGCATAAAGATACCGGCCCTCGGGGTCCCAGGCTGGCCCGGCCACGGAGAACAAATCACTGGTGAGACGATGCAGCTGCCGATCAGCGAGGCCCCAGACATACAGGCTGCGAAGGCCGTTCAGGTTCGACAACGAAAGGGCCAGGAACTGCCCATCCGGCGACCAGGCCAGGTCACTGCCGCGCCCGAACTCATCCTTGGCGACCTTGACCAGCTTGTGGTCCGCCACGCTCACCATATAGACCAGGCTGTCCTTGTCCCTGAACGCGATGTGCTTCCCATCGGGCGCCCAGACCAGCTCGTTGAGCTGGACAGCCAGGTCTGAGGTCAGGGCTTCGGGTCGCCCCTTGCCGTCCTGGTTCACGAGGTAGACCTGATCCTCTCCACTCATGTCCGAGATGAAAGCGACCTTCTTTCCATCCGGTGACCAGCTGGCATGCCTGTCATGGGCGCCAGGGCTGTTGGTGAGGTTGCGCACGGGGCCCTTCTCGATGGGCACCGTGAACACATCGCCCCGCGCCACGAAGAGTGCCCGCTCGCCTTTGGGCGAGAGGGGTGGGCCAAACACGAGAACGATGGTCTTGTTCGGAACTTCCACCAGGTCCTTCGGAAGGACCGAGGCCTGGGTGGCGAGGTGGAAGCAATGGGCCTGCATGTGGACTCGAAAAGATCTACAGAGGGTGTTGACCAGATTCGATGAGATCGAAGGCCTGTATGGCATGGGTGGGGTCGGGGTCCAGAAGAGAGAGG
>CAIXHJ010000040.1 GCA_903919165.1 uncultured Holophagaceae bacterium | reverse complement strand
GCCCGGCATGCGGACCCGCAAGTGGGGACGCATCGTCCACATCACGAGCCTGGTGGCCAAGCAGCCCTATCCCCTGCTCACCATCAGCTCGACCCTGCGGGCGGGATTGTCAGGCCTCACCCGCACCCTCGCCATGGAGAATGCCAAGGAAGGCATCACCGTGAATGCTCTGCTTCCGGGTCATGTGATGACAGATCGGCAAGTGCATTTGGCTGAGGTGAAATCCAAGGCCGACGGCATCACCGTGGACCAGCACTTCGCTCGTACCGCGGCGGCCATCCCCATGGGCCGCATCGGGAACCCCGAAGAGATCGGCGCCGTCATCGCCTTCCTCTGCAGCACTCCGGCGAGTTATCTTACGGGCCAAAGCCTCCTCGTGGATGGAGGCCTTGTACAAGGCACTTTCTAACGCAGAGACGCCGGCCATTGGCCGACGTCTCTGCGCCGGAAACGAACTCAGTTCCTGATACCGCTCACCGTCTGGAAATAGTGCGCAAACGCCGCCATGCCCCCGCTGGCCTGCTCCCAGTCATAGTTCTCGTTGGGGGCGTGGTAGCCGTGGCTGGGGAGGCTGAGGCCCAGGAAGAAGACTTCGCAGCCCAGGATGTCCTCCATGGTCTTCACGGCGCCGATGCTGCCGCCTTCGCGCGTGAATGAACAGGGGGCGTTGAAGGCGAACCGGTAGGCGTCCTTGATGGCCTCGGCATAGGGGCCGGTGACATGACCCTTGAAGGGAGCCAGGCCATGCTCCTCGTGGAGCTGGACATCGGGGAAGTGCTCGTTCACGAAGGCGCGGATGCGGGCCATGGTCTTGGCTTCGTCCATGTCCGGCACTAGGCGGCAGCTCAGCTTGACCTCGGCCCGCGGCGGCACGGCACTCTTGATGCCGGGCCCCGTGTAGCCGCCGATCACGCCATGCACCTCCATGGTAGGCCTGCCCCAGACGCGCTTCATGACCTTCATGGGGTCCTCGGTGCGCATGCCGGTGATCATGTGGTCCTTCTTGAAGGTCTCCACACTGAAGCCCGCGTGGGCCCACTCCTCCAGTTCTTGCTTGGAGGGCTTCACCACCTCGTCGTAGAAGCCCGGAACCTTCACCTTCCCCGTCTCGCCATCCAACATGGCGGCGACCACCTTGATGAGCTCGGCCAGGGGATTGCGCGCCGCGCCGCCCACCACGCCGCTGTGCAGGTCGTGGTCCGCGGTCTCCAGAGTGAGGCGAAAGCCCTTGAGGCCGCGTAGGCCCGCAGGGGTACTGGGCCTGCCGCGGGTGGTCCAGACCGTGTCGCTCACCACGATGGCATCGGTCCTGAAGCGAGCCTTGTGGTGGTTCAGGCCGCCTTCGAAGCTGGGGGAGCCGATTTCCTCTTCAGTCTCCCAGAGGAAGTGGATGTTCAGGGGCACGCCCGCACGGCGGGCGACCAGGGCACCGAAGAAGGCCGTCACTGCAGGTCCCTTGTCGTCCGTGCTGCCGCGACCCCGATAGGTGTCACCCTCCACCACGAAGGCGAAGGGCTCCGCCGTCCACTCGGGTTCGTCGGCGGGTTGCACGTCCATGTGGTTGTAGACCGTGATGGTGGGCAGGCTGGGATCCTCGCCGAACCAGCCGTGGATGAGCGGATTGCCGCTGGTTTCCAGGATCTCGGCCCTGCCGCCGTGCCGCTCGAACAGCGCCCGCGCCGCCTCCGCCACGCGCCGCACATCGCCCTGGTGGGTCGGATCGGCGCTGATGGAGGGGATCTCCACCAGGTGCTTCAGCTCCGCCTCGAAAGCTGCGCGGCTTTCATGAGCGTACCGCCCCAGTGCCTCGCGGGTGAGAAGGGATGGATTCATGGATGCTCCGGGCAAGGAAGACCATGATCCCACAGAGCGATGTCGTCGATAAATGACCGTATGGATTAAACATCCAGAATTTCAGCTTGGAAAGGTGCCTGCAGTGCGCAGCCCGGTCCACTCAGGCCATTCCATTGCCAGATTGAGATTCTGGACAGCCTGGCTGGCCATGCCCTTGCCGAGGTTGTCGAGGGCGACCATGACGGCGCCGTGGCTATTCCTGACGGCGACACCGAGGTCCGCGAAGGCGCTGCCGGTGGTGGCGGCCACACGGGGGGAGCCGTCCACCATCCGCACGAAGAAGCGATCTTTGTAGAAAGCCTCGTAATGGGCTTTGAGGGTCGCTGTGTCCACCCCCGCAGGCAGCGGGAATTGAGCCGTGGCGAAGATCCCCCGCACCATCGGTGCACTCTGGGGCACGAAGCTCAAGGGCGCCTCCCAACCTGCGGAAGCCAGTGTACGCAGCACCTCGGCCTCGTGCTGGTGATGGAGCATCTTGTAGGCGCGGAAGTCGTTGGCGCGGCTGGGGTGGTGCGTGGTGTCCGAGGGGGCTGCGCCGGATCCGCTGGAACCCGTCGCGGCGGTGACGGCCACGAAGGCGGGCTGCCACTGGGCGAGGGGCAGCAGGGCCAGCTGCAGGGCCGTGGCGAAACAGCCGGGATTGGCGATGCGCTTGGCACCTCGCATGCGCTCGGGCTTCCAGTCCACCAGGCCGTAGACCCAAGTGGGATCGAGGCGGAAGTCGGCGGAGAGGTCGATGACGGTGAGTCGGT
>CAIXHJ010000039.1 GCA_903919165.1 uncultured Holophagaceae bacterium | reverse complement strand
TGTTCTGGAGCGATGAACGGAATTCTGGTGAAGGAGAAGGACGATGGAATCCCTGTTCAACCCCACCGATCGGGAATCCTTGTCTCGGCGTCTGGCGACCCTCGAACCGGACGCCAGGCGCCAGTGGGGCAAGATGGATCCCGCGCAGATGCTCCTCCATTGCGCCATCGGACTGGAGGTGGTGACGGGGGACCTTCCCATGAAGCAGGTCTTTCTCGGGAAGCTCGTCACACCCTTCATCCGCGGCCTGGTCCTGGGTGAGAAGCCCTTTCGCAGGAACGTGCCCACCGACCCGACCTTCGTGGTGTCGGATAGGCGTGATTTCGAGGAGGAGCGGACTCGTCTGGCCACCCAGATCGACCGCTTCGTCCAGCGCGGCCCCGGGACCGCGGGAAAGAAGCCCCACGTCTTCTTCGGTCGGCTGAGCGGAGATGAGTGGGGCCGCCTCATGTACAAGCACCTCGACCACCACCTGAGGCAGTTCGGCGTTTGATGTTTTCCAGCCGGGAACGGCCTTAGTTGGAACCGATGCCCATAGCCTTGGCGGCCTTGGTGAGCTCGGGAACCACCTCGAACAAATCACCCACAATGCCGTAGCTGGCCAGCTTGAAGATGGGGGCTTCGGGATCCTTGTTGATGGCGACGATGAACTTCGAACCGCTCATGCCAGCGAGGTGCTGGATGGCGCCGCTGATGCCGCAGGCGATGTAGAGAGTGGGGCTCACGACCTTGCCGGTCTGGCCCACCTGCATGCTGTGGGGCAGGCCCCAGCCCGCGTCCACGGCCGCCCGGGAGGCCCCCACCACGCCGCCGATGGCGTGGCCAGATCCTCGAGGATCTTGAAGTTGGCGCCGTCCTTCATCCCGCGCCCACCACTCACGATGACGTTGGCCTCGCTGAGGTCCACCTTGCCGCTGGCCTTGGCAAGGATCTCCTTCACCACGGATTTGAAGTCACCGGTCGGCGCAGGAAGGGATTCAACGGTGCCTGGGCCGGGTTTCTCGGCGGCGGGGAACACGTTGGGACGGGTGGTGGCGACCTGGACAGGGGTGGCGAACGTGGTGGTGGCGAAGGCCTTGCCGGCGTAGACGGGGCGCACCGCCTGGAGCTTGCCGTCCACCATGGAGAGGCCGGTCACATCGGAGGCGTAACCGGCACCCAGGCGGGCCGCGGCGCGCGGGACCACGTCCTTCCCCACAGCGGTGGCCGCGGCCATCAGCACGGTGGCACCCTTGGCCTTGACGGCGTCTGCGAGGACCGTGGCGTAGGCATCGCTGGAATAGGAGGCCAGGGCGGGGGCCTCGGCCGTGAGGATCACGTCGGCGCCATAGTTGGCGGCCTCGGCTGCCCCAGCGCAGGAGGCACCGGCGAAGAGGGCACCGAGCTTCTTGCCAGCAGCGTCGGCCAGACGGCGACCTTCGCTGAGGGCCTCGGCGCTGGGCTTGCGAAGCTGGCCTTCCTTCAGTTCACAGAACACGAGAATCATGGAGTCGTCCTTTCAAATCGGAAGTCTGAGGAGGGGTGCGCTAGAAGACCTTGGCTTCGTCCTTGAGGGCCTGAAGGAGACCATTGGCCTGCGCGGCGGGGTCCCCTTCCAGCTTGCGGCCCGCAGGGCGCTCCGGAGGCAGGGTCAGGGCGGTGATCTGTGCGCCGGTGGTGACGGACGCAGCCTCGAGTTCCTCGATGGTCTTCTTCTTGGCGGCCATGATGCCCTTCAGACTGGCGTAACGGGGCTCATTGAGGCCCTTCTGGGCTGTGATCACGGCGGGCAGGGCACCTTCCACGATCTCGGAGCCGCCTTCGATCTCGCGTTCGGCCCTGAAGGTGCCCTCGCCGAGATCGAGCTTCACGATGACGCTGGTCTGGGCCACGCCGAGCAGTTCGGCCAGCATCGGCCCCACGGCGGCGTTGTCGCCTCCAATCCCCTTGTTCCCGCAGAGGATCAGGTCGAAGCCCTTGTCCTTGGCGTAGGCGGCGATCATCTGGGCCACGGCGAAGGCGTCACCCTGGCCATCACCCTTGAGCAGAACAGCGGAATCCGCGCCGAGCGCCAGCGCATTCTTGAGCACGTCCTTGACGCTGTCGCCGCCCACGGAGAGGGCAATCACTTCGGCACCCTTGGCTTCCTTGATGCGGATGGCCTCTTCCAGCGCGTATTCGTCATACGGGCTGATGATCCACTTCACGTCCGCGGGATCGAGAGACCGCCCATCGGCGGCAACCTTGATCCTGGTCTCGGTGTCGGGAACCTGCTTGAGGGCGACGAGTATCTTCATGGGCGCTCCCTGATGCGTCATGGGCAGGTCGGCGGATAGCCGACCCAAAGGAAGAGTTTAACCTGAGGGCCCCTGAGGGCAGCGGGGTTTCAGGGTTTTTTGCCGAGAGTCACGCTTGCCTCCGGGTAGGTTACGACGCTGTCCCAGGGTAGGATTTTCGGGCCTTCCGGTATGGTGGACGGAACATGCGAGATGCGACGCCGAATTTCCGAGACGCGCTCATCCTCACCGGGGGCGGCACGGGCGGTCATTTCTTTCCCGCCATTGCTCTGGCCGAAGGCGCCCGCGCAAAATGGCCTGGCCGCGAGATCTGTTTCGTCGGCGCGCGTCGGGGCATCGAGGGCCGAGAGCTTCCGGCGAGTCCATGGCCGCATCTTCTGATGGATGTTGAGGGCCTGGTCGGGCGTTCGCCTTTGCGTGTGGCGAAGTCGGGATGGAAACTCTGGAGAGGCGTGTCCGAGTTGAAAGCCCTCTGGCGCAAGGACCGGCCTTGGGCCGTCATAGGCACCGGCGGCTACGGAGCCGCGCCGGCCCTGTTGGCGGCCCGGGCTCTGCAGATCCCCTACTTCCTGCATGAGAGCAATGCGGCCCCCGGCGCGCTGGTGAAGCAGGTCGCGCGACAGGCGCAGCGCGTGTGGTGCGGAATGGAAGAGGTGCGCTCCCTGTTGCCCGGTGCCGACTGCCGCGTGGTGGGAACCCCTGTGCGGGATGCCTTCCTCCGGGACTTCCGGCTCGCCGAGACCCTGCTGCCCCCCTTCCGACTGCTGGTGCTGGGTGGCAGCGGCGGGGCTCGCGCCATCAACGAGGCCATGCTAGGGATCGCCCCGGTCTTGTTGGACCGGCTGCCCGCATGGGAGATTCTCCACCAGGCGGGTCCGGCAGAACTGGAGCGCCTGAAGGAACGGCCCCGTCATCCGCGTCACGAGATGATTCCCTTCATCACCCGCATGGATGAGGCCATGGAAGCTGCCAGCCTCCTGGTGAGCCGGGCCGGGGCGAGCACCTGCGCCGAATTGAAGGCCGCCGGGCGCGGGGCGATCCTGGTGCCGCTGCCCACCAGCGCCAACGGACATCAGCGCATGAATGCCATGGCCATGGCCGCAGAAGGACGGGCCACCGTCATCGACCAGGGGGCGGATCTGACCCGGCACCTGGAGGCTGCGATTCTGCGTCTGATGGGGGATCCCCATGCTCGACAATCCCTGTCCAGGGATCCTGAGCCCAACCGGGCCGTGCGGCTTTGCCTGGATGATCTGGAGGCCTACCTGGGGTGACGGGGTTCGGCGAGCCAGGCCACGAGGATGGAGATGAAGTAGAGGCCCAGCAGGAGGACGCTGAAGAAAATGGCCGTGACGATCACGTCTCCCGGCGTGAAGAAGGCGCTGAAGATGACGATGATCAGGGTCGCGTGGCGCCAGTACTTCAGCATCCACCGGGCGGTCACCAGGCGGAACCGCGCCAGGAAGTAGAACAGCACCGGCAGCTCGAACATGATGCCGGTGATGACCATGGTCCAGATGAATAGGTCGAGGTACTCGGAGGCGTGCAGGTTGGCCCGCAGCCCCGCGGCGGCGGCCTCCTGGAACAGGATGTCCCCGAGGAATCCGATGGCCTGGTAGTACGCGAAGGCGGCCCCGCCGATGAAGCAGGCGGAAGTGATGAACACGAAGGGGATCACCAGGCGGCGTTCCCGGGGCATCAGCCCGGGCCGGATGAAGGCCCAGAGCTGGTAGAAGAGGAAGGGGGCGGCGAGGAAGCCGGCGGTCCAGAGGGACAGCCGCATCATGCTGAAGAAGGGTTCGGTCAGGTCCGTGAAGGCCCAGGGCTGGAGCTCGGAGATGGCTTTGCCGGTCTGCTTGGCCATGCCCTTCAGGAAGGGCTGCTGGGCGAAGGCCCAGAGCTTGAAGCGCAGGGACGGGATATCGTGGTACCCGAAGGGAAAACCGTAGGTGAACGTGAAGACGCCCAGCACGATGAGCAGCGAGCGGACGATGCGTACCCGCAGTTCCTGCAGATGCTCCCAGAAGCTCATCTTGTCTGGCGGCGTGCTAGGAAGCGCCATGGTCCTCTAGGGGCGTGTCGAAAGTACTGGGTGGATGCGGGAAAAGAGACCGGCCTCCCAGAGGAGGCCGGGCCACAGGAGAAATCCGAGGCCTACTTCTTTTCCTTGTCGCTGGTAGCTTCGTCGCTGGCGGCTTCCGTGAGTTCGCGGCTGGCTTTCTTGAACTCCTGGATGCCCTTGCCGAGGCTCTTTCCGAGTTCCGGCAGGCGGGAAGGGCCAAAGAAGATCAGCAGGGCGATGCCGATCAACAGCAGATGGCCTGGTCCGAGGTTCATGGGGTACTCCGTCAGTTGAATGCACTTTTCAGGGTTTCAGATCCGCCAGTGAGACATTGACCGGGAGATCCAGCTCCATTCTAAGCAGAGCCTGTCCATGAGTCTTCCCCTGGGCGTCGGTTTTGACACTCTCGCTGCCTCCTCCGCCTAGGGAGTCATGCAGGATGAAGTTGATGGCCTTGAGATTAGGCACTTCGAAGCGATCTACACCACCCTTGCAAATGGCTGAAAAATGGCCCTTCACCCGCTCCACCGTCAGTTCCTGCTGGAGGAGGCGGAATCCCGCGTCCGTGTAGGCGATGACGCCCACATTCGAGCCGTCCCCCTTGTCGCCGCTGCGGGCGTGGGCGATGTCCTCCAGCCGAATGCGGGTCATGTCCCAACCTCCACGGCCCGGCGTCCCAGGGAATGGTAGGTCCAGCCCTTGGCCTCCATGGCCTCGGGACGGAACAGGTTACGGCCGTCGAAGATCCTGCGGGCCTTGAGGGCCCCGGCCACGGCCTCGAGGTCGGCCTCGCGATACTGCGCCCACTCC
>CAIXHJ010000038.1 GCA_903919165.1 uncultured Holophagaceae bacterium | reverse complement strand
GGGGGATCAGCAGCACGGCGATGCTCAGCAGGTAGGCCGCCTGCACCCACAGGGAGGCCACGAAGCTGAGGTTCAGCAGGGGGCCCATTTTGGGCAGTGCCACCGCCACGATGGATCCGTCCAGGGGCGTCATGAAAGCGCCCACGCTGGTCAGCGCCAACAGGGTCCAGCGGCGGTCGTTCAGGCTGGTCTCCGGCGAGGTGGGTAGACCCATGGCTGTCCTTGCGCGCATAGGGTGAAGGCGCACCTCTCGATCTTCGCCCACAAGGCGGCCCATCACCAGCGGAAGACCACACCGGTGGGTGCTTCGTGAAAGGGCGCGCGAGAAACATTCCTGCCGTCGGATCCAGGCGAAAGGGATCAGGGCGCCGGTTCATCCAAGCGCCGCACGGCGGCCACAGATGCTTGCAGCGCAACCGGGTCCAGGATGAGCGCAATGTGGCCAATGCCCGGAAGCAGCGTCACCGGCACAGCCTTGCCTTCGGTGTTGAAGAGACCTTCAAATTGATCGGTGCGGAAGGCCTCGTCTTCCTGGCCTGCGACCACTCTGAACCGCAGGTGGACAGCCTGGATGTTGGCCCGGTAGTTCCTCTGCGGCTGGAAGTTCTGCGCCAAGGCGAAGGAGTATTCCGGCGTCAGGAAGGCTTTCGATTCCTCGTTCAAGGCGAACCGGGTCACCGGCAGCCGGTTGAAGGCGCGCACCCCGCAGGCATTCAGGAGCGCGACCGCCAGCAGGCGCGACAGTCCCACCCGGACCCAGCCGCCGCTGCCAGGGCGCTGGGTGGGCGAGTCCGGACCGATGAAGGGCGAGAGCAGCAGGTAGTTGGAGAAGAGGGTCTGGCGGGCACTACCAGCCGCCCGCAGGGCAAATCCGCCTCCCGATGAAAAACCAGTCAGGGTACAGGGCTTCGGGGGCTTCAAGGCCCGCATGAAGTCTTCGAGATCGTCCTCCAGCTGGCCCATGTAGGCGATCTGGCCCCGGGTCCCTGATCCGCCGTGCCCGCGGATATCGAGCGTGTAGGCCTCGTAGCCCGCTGTGGCGAAAGCCTTGGCCAGGACATGCATGCTTCTGCCGCTGGCCGAGGAACCATGCACCAGGACCACGCTGCCCTTGGGGGGACCGGCCACGGACGGGTACTGCCGGAACGCGAGATACACGCCATCGCGAGCCGAAAAGCGGCTGTACGGGGGCAGATCGGAGTAGTCCAGGCTCTTGAACGGGTTGTTGATGCTAGGCATGGTCCCGGGGTCTGCGGGACCACCGATGGCCAGCGCCAGCCCGACCGTGATGACCAGGAGGAGGACGCCGATGAGCAGGAGGAGAGCGAGGGATTTCATGGGAGCAGGCTTGACACAGGATGAGACTTCCCAAGATTTCAGCCAAGAGGGCAGGCCTGCTTCCGATGGCTGGACTCCGTTATCTCTAGCGTCGGACGGAGGCAAGTGAGTAGCGGTGGATCTTGTGGCTCCTCAGCTCGAAGATCCAGGTGTCAGTCCAGATGGCCTCGGTTTCGACTTTGACGACGGCATGGACGGCCCCCTGAACCTCCTTCAGGGAGCCGACTTCCACCCGCAGTCTCGGATGCTTCCGGAACGAGCTCTGGAAGAAGTCCCGGATCTGCGGTTTGGACAGGGACCCCGCCGTTCCCAGGAAGACAGCCTCGTCATCCAGGTACTTCATCATCCCATCCAGGTCGTGACGGCCGTAAGCGCCGAGAAACCCGAGCACAGACCTGGCATCCGCAACGTTGGGGGCCGGAACGGCCTGGGTAGGCGGGTGGCACGAGACCAGGAACGCGGCCGCGGGAAGGGCAAGGAACCGTGCGATGAGCTTCATGATTCCCTGGGACGAATCCTATCGCCCAAAGCTGATGGAGTAGACAAGCGGCTTCGGAAGCTGGGGGCTCTTGATGGTGGCGCTCATGGTGAGGGATTGTCCATCGGGGCTCAGCTTGAAGATGTTCGTGCGTTCGCCATCTTCATTCTTGAAGGTCTGGATGAGCTGATCCTTCGACACCTGGGCGGCGACCATGAACTTTTCGCCATCCTCGCGGGTCCAGGGAGCGGACGCCCCGCCGGGCGGCATGTGGATGGGTTCGCGGTCATCAAGCTTCACCAGCACTTCCTTGTCCGAGATGGCGATGAGCACCTTCTTGTAGGCGGGATTCAGCTTCGTGAGGCGGCCCCGGGCGATGGGCCGCTTGATGAAGTTCATATCCGCCACGGTGCTCTGGATGGCCGCCGCGATGTCATCCGCCTTGGTCTGAAGCCAGGCGCCTGAGAGGGCGGTCTCCTGGGCCGTCAGGGACAGAACCGCCAGTACAGGAACAAGGAACAGCCGGGCCGCGCGCATGGGAACTCCGTCGGGAAGGGTGGTTCCGACGATCATACTCCCTAACGCAGACATGGCCCCGATCAGGGCCATGTCTGCGTTAGGTGGAACCTCAACCGATGGTAGCGACCATGATCGCCTTGATGGTGTGCAT
>CAIXHJ010000037.1 GCA_903919165.1 uncultured Holophagaceae bacterium | reverse complement strand
GCAGGGAGATGCCCGCGTCGATGAGGAGCGTCCGCTCACCGTCCGCCAGGGCGTGGCAGTTCCCCTTGGAACCCGAAGCGAGCGCCGCATAGTGCATGGCCCAGGATACCGCCTGCGCTGTCTGCGTGAGATCTACGCAGCTAAGCAACGGAAGAATCGGCGCTGAGCGTCGAACCCTTCCAGCGCCATATTCCGAGGATGGCGGCGCCACACACGAGGACGCAGGGCAAGCTCGCTTCCAGGCCGAAGGCTCCTCCTGTGAGCCATTCGGGGCGGCCGTGGAAGACCGGTGTCCAGGCACCCTTGATGTCGGTGGTCCCGCTCACGCCGAAGCCGAGCAGGCCACCCTGGGCCCAATTCCAGCCGAGGTGCAGACCGATGGGCAAGGCCAGGCTCCGCGTCCTGAGATAGCAGAAACCCAACAGGATGCCGGAGAGTCCGATGTTCAGCGTGGCCCATGCCTTGGTGGTCCCGTGCATGCCGGGATTACCCCAGTGGACCAGAGCAAACAAACTCGCAAGGATCAGCTGGCCCACCCAGGGCCCCGCGCCCTCCACCAGCCGCTGGAAGGGGTAGCCCCGGGCGAAGATCTCCTCGTTGAAGGCCACGCCCAGAAGAGGCCAGGCGGCCATCAGGAGTTGACGGGCGCCGATGCCCGGAGTGCGTTCCCAGTGGAAGCCATCCAGGCCCCGCACCAGCAGGGCGGTCGCAAGGATGATCAGGATTCCGCCGAGGACTCCCGCGAGGCATTGGAAGATCCAGCGCCATCCAGGCAGGAATCCCAGGCCGCCGAAGGATCTTCCCTCCAGCTTTACACAGAGAAGGCTCGCCAGAGCGCCCAGGGCAGCGCCCAGCCATGGGCCCACGACTTGCGGTCTTCCTAGGGCGTGCAGGCCATAGGCAGCTGCCGCGACCAGGGCCATGAGCAGCAGGAAGAACCCGGATACTTTCCAGCCGCTGCGGACGATTCCCTGATCATTGATGAACCAAATGAACATGGAATCTCCTGGAGGCTCTGGTCGCGGTGAGCCCTGGAGAGCGTTGAGTCCTACATCACGCTCTGGGTTTCGGCGAAGGCCCGTGAGATCTCAAGGAAGACCTTCTCCTCGTTCGGCTTCAGGGTCGTCGCGCGAGCGAACCAGACGGCGGCCTTCCTTCGCTGTCCGGCTACCAGCAGGGCGCGTCCGAACATCAGGAAGCGTTCCCAGCTATCCTTGTCCAGAGCCACCATCACGCCCATGTACCGCTCGGCTTCGTTCACCAGGCCCACTTCGGCGAGGTCCACGGCCGCCTGAGTGACGGCCTCCTTGTTCTTGGGATCCCGCTGCACGATCTTCTCGTAGCCCTCCAGAGCCTCGGTCTTGTAGCCATGCTTCAACCAGGCCTGGGCGATGAGCCGCAGCACCTGGCCGTCCTTGGATTCGCGCGCTTCAGCCTCCTTGAAAGCTTCCACGGCCCGGGGCTTGTCCATGGCCGCGAGATAAGCTCTTCCGCACTCGGCGAGGTACTTCGCATCCTTGGGCTTGATGGACCGGGCCCTATCGGCGCAGCCCTCCAGGATGGCCCGACGGTCACCACTGAAGAAGGCTTCGTTGAAGGTGGGGGGGGATTTTGGAACCTGTGCGGTCAGGGACAGAGTGGCGAGGGCGAGGATGGCAGCGCGCATGGGGGACTCCTAACTCGGTTCGGCGCCGTGGTCGGCGTAGGCGAGGGCGATGGCGTTCCACATGCGCTCCTCCTGGGGTTTGGCTTGGCTGGCACGGGCGAACCACTTGGCGGCGGCCTCCCGCCGTGCCTTCCGCAGGCAGCTGCGGCCGAAGGCCACGCAGTTCTGCCAGTCCGAAGGATCCAGGATCCAGGCACGCTCCATGAGCGCGTCGGCCTCCTTGGCGAGACCGAAATCCTCCAGGTTCACGGCAGCGCGGTTAAAGGCGTTCTTGGCCTTGGGATCCGCGATCTGCATCTCCGCGATGGCCTTCAGGGCCTCTGCGCGCTGCCCGGCCCGCAACCAGGCCACGGCGATGAGGCGGTGCACATCGGCATCCTTCGGGCTTTCAATGCGGGCCACCTGGAAGCAGTCCTCGGCCTTGGTTCGCTCGCCGGCTGTCAGGAAGGCGCGGCCATATTCTGCGAGCATCTTCGCGTCCTTCGGACGCAGCAACCGGGCGCGGTCTGCGCAGCTGCCCGCCAGCTTCCGCGGATCCCCCCGGAAGGTGGCTTCGTCCATGGCCTGTGAGAACAGTGGAACGGCCAGCAGGCAGAATGCAAGGTGGCGCATAGGGACTCCAAAAGGGGCTCCCGCATGCTACCGCCGCCCGAGTATCGCCTATAGGGGAATATTTCCGTGCTTCTTCGGTGGTGTGGTGTCTCGCTTGGTATCGAGGAAGGCGAGGGCCTTGACCAGTTTCAGCCGGGTTTCGCGGGGCAGGATCACCTCGTCGATGTAGCCGAATTCGGCGGCGATGTAGGGATTGGCGAACTTCTCGTTGTACTCGGCCACCAGTTCCGCCTTTTTGGCGAGGGGATCCGGTGCGCTGGCGATGGACTTGCCGTGGAGCACGTTCATGGCGCCCTCGGCGCCCATGACCGCGATCTCCGCCGTGGGATAGGCGAAATTGAAGTCCGTGCGGATGTGCTTGCTGGCCATCACGCAGTAGGCGCCACCGTAGGCCTTGCGGGTGATGACGGTGATCTTGGGCACGGTGGCCTCGCAGAAGGCGTAGAGCAGCTTGGCGCCATGCCGGATGATGCCGCCGTGCTCCTGGGTCACGCCCGGCAGGAAGCCCGGCACGTCTTCGAAGGTAATGAGCGGGATGTTGAAGGCATCGCAGAAGCGCACGAAGCGGGCGCCCTTCTCACTGGAGGCGATGTCCAGCACCCCGGCGTAGAAGGCCGGCTGGTTGGCCACGATGCCGATGCTGCGGCCGTCGATGCGGGCAAAACCGACGACGAGGTTCGGCGCGTAGGCTTCGTGCACCTCGAAGAAGTGGGCATCGTCCACCACCCCCTTGATGATGTCGCGGATGTCGTAGGGCTTGCCGGGATCGTCCGGTACCACTTTATCGAGGTCGGGATTCTCTAAGGGCATTTCCCTCTTGGAGGCGCGCCGGGGAGCCTCGCCCAAATTATTGCTGGGGAGGAAGGAGAGCAGCTCCCGGGTGTGGGCCAGGGCTGCGAGGTCGCTGGCGCATACGAACTGAGCCACGCCGCTCTTGGCCGCGTGGGTGCGGGCGCCACCCAGTTCCTCCTTGGTGACTTCTTCGTGGGTGACGGCCTTGATGACATCTGGGCCGGTCACGAACATGTAGCTGGTGCCCTTCACCATGGTGATGAAGTCGGTGATGGCCGGGCTGTAGACCGCGCCCCCGGCGCAGGGGCCCATGATGAGGCTGATCTGGGGGACGACGCCGCTGGCCAGAGTATTGCGCAGGAAGATGTCGGCGTAGCCGCCGAGGGAGACCACACCCTCTTGGATGCGCGCACCGCCACTGTCATTGAGGCCGATGACGGGGCAGCCGACCTTCATGGCCAGGTCCATCACCTTGCAGATCTTCTTGGCATAGGCCTCGGACAGGGACCCGCCGAACACGGTGAAATCCTGGGCGAAGATGGCCACGGGGCGGCCATCCACGCGGCCGATGCCAGTCACCACGCCATCGCCGGGGATCTTCTCGACACCCGCGTTGCGGTGGACCATGAGCGCGTCCATCTCCTCGAAGGAGCCCTCGTCCAGGAAGGCCGCCACCCGCTCCCGGGCCGTGAGCTTACCCCCCTCACGCTGCTTCTTGATGCGGGCCTCGCCGCCGGCGGCCATGACCTGGGCGTGCTTGGCCTTCAGTTTCTCGATCTTCTTTTCGAGCGACATTTTTTACTCCCAGTGCGGGACCGAACAATGGGTTGGGTGGGGAACAGCCGTCAGTTTACCTGAGCATCGGCCAGTGAGGCACTCTACGTTGGAATTTGCTCACCTGCTTTCCAGCGAGGAAGGAAGACCGCCCGATGGCCTGGAGGAGGGTTTCAGCGCATAGACCTCGATCGGGTCATGGCTTCGAGGCTGAGGGCCTCGTCCAGCTCCTCGGGGCTCAGGTAGCCCTTGCGGAGGATCAGCTCCCGCACGGGCACACCGGTCTCCAGGGCCTCCTTCGCCACCTCGGTAGCTCGCTTGTAGCCGATGGCGGGCATGACGGCGGTGACGATGCCGATGCTGTGTTCCACCAGATCGCGGCAGTGTTCCCGGTTGGCGGTGATCCCCACGATGCACTTGGTGGTGAGCACGTTTACTGCAGCGGTGAGGGTGCGCAGGCTGGTGGCCAGGCTGTAGGCCAGAATGGGCTCCATCACGTTGAGCTGGAGCTGACCGGCCTCGGCGGCCAGGGTGATGGTAAGGTCGTTGCCGATGACCGAGAAGGCCACCTGGTTGACCACCTCAGGAATCACGGGGTTCACCTTGCCGGGCATGATGCTGCTGCCGGGCTGCACGGGGGGCAGGTTTAGTTCTCCAAAACCGCAGCGGGGGCCGCTGCTGAGCAGGCGCAGGTCGTTGCAGAGCTTGCTGAGCTTCACGGCCGCGCGCTTGACCACCCCGGAGAACATGATGAAGGCGCCGGTATCCGGAGTGGCCTCCACCAGGTTCTCCGCCAGGACGATGTCCAGGCCCGTCACCTTGCGGAGCTCCTCCACCACGAGGTCGGGATAGCGGGGATCGGCGCAGATGCCCGTGCCGATGGCCGTGCCGCCCATGTTCACCTCGAGGAAGAGACGGGCGGTCTCCCGCAGACGCGCGATGTCCTCGCCAGTGGTGACGGCGTAGGCCTCGAATTCCTGGCCCAGAGTCATGGGGACGGCATCCTGCAGCTGGGTGCGGCCCATCTTGATGACGTCCGCAAATTCTCGCCCCTTGGCATGCAGAGCGGCTTCCAGGCGCTCCATGGCCTCCAGCAGGCTCTTCAGCATGAAAATCGTAGTGAGTCGCAGGGCTGTCGGGTAGACGTCATTGGTGCTCTGGCCCAGGTTCACATGATCGTTGGGGTGGCAGTGGGTGTACTCGCCGCGCCTGTGGCCCAGGAGCTCCAGGGCGCGGTTGGCGATCACCTCGTTGGCATTCATGTTGGTGGAGGTTCCCGCGCCGCCCTGCACCATGTCCGTCGGGAAGTGGCCATGCCAATGACCGTCGATGATCTCCTGCGAGGCCCGATCGATGGCATCCGCGATGGCAGGATCCAACTGACCAAGTTTCGCGTTGGCGCGGGCGGCGCTCTGCTTGACCATGGCCAGGGCGCGGATCATGGCTGGGAAATGGCTAGTGGGGGTGCCCGTGATGGGAAAGTTGTGGACGGCCCGCAGGGTCTGCACGCCAAAAAGGGCGTCCTCCGGCACGTCCAGGGGGCCGATTAGATCGGATTCCCGCCGAGTGCGCCCGCTGGCATAGGCCTGCTCGCGCCCAGTGCGGGGCGTGGCCGAGTAGAGCAGCCGCTGGTGGAGCACGTTGGCGATCTTGCTGAGCACCGCGATGGCGGCGGCACCATCCTGGCTCAGGCTGCCGAGCACCGTGTCGCGGTCGAGATCCAGCAGGATGGCAGGACTGAGGGTCCTGGCCGTGGCCGTATGGCTGCTGACGGCCAGGAAGGACTGCTCGCCAGCCACATCGCCGGGCCCCAGAATCACCACGGGTTCTGGCCCGTCGCCATTGTCGCGGGTGATCTCGACACGGCCCTCGGCGATGACGGTGGCGCCAAGCCGGGCTTCTCCCTGTCTGAAGAGCGTGGTTCCCTCTGATACCTCTCGTCGAAGGGCCGCCTTGGCGATGAGGCCAAGGTCGGCATTCGAGAGTCCGGAGAAGATCTCGCAGCGGCGGAGGACAGTCGTGATCGCATCCATATGAGGTACCCCAAGGCCGAGAATTCACCAGTCGTCATGCTATCCGGCATCATTTTATGGCCAGGTCATGAATGGGGATCCGAGAGAGATCCTTTGACGAATCGTACAGGTACAGCCCGCAACACTGTGATGCTGGATACTTGATGCTGGCTACCTTCCGCTCTTCTTCCAATCGGCGAGGAATCCCTCCACACCTTTGTCTGTGAGTGGGTGTTTGAGCATCTGATCGAAGACCTTGGTGGGGATGGTGGCCACGTGGGCACCCGCCAGGGCCGCATCGGTGACATGGCGGGGCTGGCGGATGCTGGCGGCCAGGCACTGAGTGTCGAAGCCGTAGTTCTCGTAGATGGCGCAGATCTCGCGGATCAGCTCCATGCCATCCAGGTTGATGTCGTCCAGGCGGCCCACGAAGGGGCTCACATAGGTGGCGCCGGCCTTGGCGGCCATGAGGGCCTGGGTGGCACTGAAGCAGAGGGTGACATTGGTGCGGATGCCCTCGGCGGTGAGTGCCTTGCAGGCCTTCAGGCCCTCGGCGATGAGGGGCAGCTTCACCACCACGTTCTTGTGGATCTTGGACAGGCGGCGGCCCTCCTCGATCATGCCGGGGGCTTCCAGGCCGATGACTTCGGCGCTGATGGGGCCGTCCACGATGTCGCAGATCTCCGCGATGATGGTCTCGAAAGGCCTCCCTGTTTCCTTGGCGATGAGGCTCGGGTTGGTGGTAACTCCGTCCAGCACGCCCAGGGCGTTGATGCGCTTGATCTCGTCAATATTGGCGGTGTCGATAAACAACTTCATGGTCGTCTCCGGGTCCGGTATGCGCCGGACCCTTCCATTCTCCCAGGCGGCGCGGGAAGCTGGAAGCCCGGAGTCTGCCATGGCCCATCCCGAGATCAAGGTGCTGGACAAAGGCTTCGTCCGTCTGATCGACCACATGGGTACGGATCTGTCCGTGGTGAACGCGGCGCGGGTGTCCTTCGGGAAGAGGAAGGAAGCCTTCGAGGATGGGGACGCCAAGCTGTTGGCCTATCTGGCCGAGCATGAGCACACCTCCCCCTTCCGCCATACGGCACTGACGCTGCACGTGAAGGCGCCCATCTTCGTGTTCCGCCAGTGGATGAAGCACCGCATCGGATCGGAATTCAATGAAATTTCCGGAAGGTACGTGGAGTTCCCTGAGGACGAGTTCTTCGTGCCGGAGCTGTTTCGTCGGCAGGCCAAGGTGAACAAGCAGGGCAGCGAGGGGATGATCGAGGCGAAGGACCACGCCCGGGCCCTGGAGAGCTACCTGGAGAGTTGCCGCCGCTCGGTGGCTCACTACAAGGAACTGCTGTCCCTGGGCGTCTGCCGGGAGCAGGCCCGCTGCGTTTTGCCCCTCGCGCTCTACTCGGAGGTCTACTGGACCGTCAGCCTTCAGGCTGTGGCCCACTTCATTCGCCTGCGCTCCGATGCCCATGCCCAGTGGGAGATCCAACAGTACGCCGCGGCCGTGCGGTCGGTGGTGGAACCGCTCTATCCCGTGGGACTGAATGCCCTCCTGGCTCCCAGCCACCCCTGAAGCCTTCTTCGGGGGAAAGGCATCATCGAATTGGGATCCTTCGCGGAGTTGCAGGCACTTCATCGGATAATGGTATTCAAGGAGTTGACATGCGCCTGCTGCTCGCAGCCCTCTTTTCGGTTTCTCTGCTGGCGGGAGGGGGTGGCACTGTCACCGTCAAGCAGGCCTCGTTCATGGCCGAGGTGGCGGTCACCCCGCAGGAGACGAGCAAGGGGCTGATGTACCGGCAGAGCCTCGCCAAGGACCGCTGCATGTTTTTCGTCTTCGGCGAAGATGGCTACCACACAATCTGGATGAAGAACTGCCTCATCGCCCTGGACGTGGCCTGGATCGATGCTGAGGGTCGCGTGGTGGAAACTTCCGAGTATGTGCCACCCTGCAGCCCCATGCGGGGGGATGACTGCCCCACCTATGGCGGCACGCTTCCAGCCCGCCACTTCATCGAATTTCCGGCTGGAACCTTCAAACGTCTGGGCCTGAAGAAGGGTGATCGCCTGGGCTGGGATCTCACACTGGACGATGGTCGCGCCCTTCACGGGGGGCTTCCGATGCCCAGGGCCAAGAAGAAATAGAACGGATTATTCTTTGGACTTGCCTGTTTCCTTGCCCTTGCGGGCGGGGCGGGTGAGGGTGCGGAGGTGTTCCGGCGTGGGGGGAAGATCTGCCAGCTCGAGCGGACTCAGCCGGTCGGCCAGCAATGTCCAGGCACGGGCCTGGCGGGGCAGGCGCTCGGGCTGAATGACCTCAAAGCCCTGGGCGTAGCTGACGAAGGGTGGCATCACCAGGGCGTAGCCCGTGTACAGGAAGGCCGGAAGCCGGAGCCAATCCGGTGCACCCATGGGGTCCAGGCAGGGGACGGCGAAGAGGGGGTGCACACCGCCGTTGATCCAGAATCCGTGGGATGGATCGTGGCGGGGATAGACGAAGATCCGTCGGCGGTGTATCAGCGTGAAGGGGCCAACGTGGAGTTGTTCCATGGGCTGGATGCCCGTGCCCTCCAGGGCGGGGCCGCCGCTTCGTTCGGGGTGGCCAACCACCTGGATCACGGTCCGGCCACCGGTCTTGAGTTTTCGGAAGATGGTGCGCAGTTCCTCGGCCTCTTCGCCTTCCACACTCCCCTGGCTGGGCTTGAGATCTCCCAGCAGGGCCACCTGCTCCGGGGCGTAGTCATCAATGAGGCTGAAGACCCGCTCCCAGATCTCCAGGTGCGCCGTGGCGGGCATGGGATCGGGCCTGCGCCGACGGGCCGCGCCCAGGCCGAAGAAGAGATCCGACAGCACCAGAGTCTTCTGCCGGGGCAGCCACACGGCCCGGCGGCTGTCGAGTACCACATCCTCGCTGAACTGCGCTTGCACAAGAGCCTCCAACCTTCCATTGGAACACACGCCGGCGCAGAATCCTCTGGAGGGCGAATCGGTGAATCGTGGTCGTTGATTCAAACCATCTGCTGGCGGGAATGGGTACAGGTCTCTGCGGGGGACTTCTCTCGGGTCTGTTTGGGGTCGGTGGCGGCATCGTCATGGTGCCCCTGCTCGGGCTGATCCTGAACCTGGACCAACACCGTGCCCAGGGCGCGACCCTGGCGTCCATGCTGCTTCCCACGGGGCTTCCTGCCGTGCTTCAATACCGACGACGGGGGATCGCCTCCAGCTTCCCGTTGGTGGGCGTGCTCATCCTAGCCTTCCTCTTCGGGATCTACGGCGGCTCCATGGTGGCGAACCGTATCCCTTCGAATGCGCTGCGGTGGGGCTATGCGGCGTTCCTGGTATTTCTCGCGGTCAGGACCTTCCTTCGGCAGGAGCCTGCCCCGGTGGATCGCGGAGCACTGCCCTTCGACCTGTCGGGGCTCTGGACCTGGGGTCTCCCCATCGGGTTTCTGGCGGGCGTGGTGTCGGGCCTGACAGGTCTGGGTGGCGCCGTGGTGGTGATCCCGCTGCTGGCCTCCAGATTCAGGATGACCCAGCATGAGGCGCAACTGGCCAGCCTGATGATGCTACTGCCCCCCATCGGCCTGCCCGGTGTCTATGTCTACGCCCAGGCCCAAGGGGGATTGCCGTGGGTGGTGATCCTCGGCGTGGCTATCGGGTTCGCCGTCGGGGCGCTGGGCGGGGCCCATGTGGCGACGCGAACGCGAGGTGCGAAACTAAAGCAGGTCTACGCCGGTGTCGTGCTACTGATGGCCCTGCTGGTGGCGATGCGGGGACACTGATCCAGGCATCGGCTCACAGGAAGCCGAGTCTTGGATAGGTTGTGCCGAGCAGGCTGTCCGTGGTGGTGGCCTGGCCCAGCCAGCGATCCAGCACAGTCGCGTAGAGGCTTCGGAAGTCTGTGGTGAACTTCATGTTCCCGTTGGCGTCCAGGTTGCTGAGATCGGGGTAACCACCGTAGAGTCCACCCTTCACAGCCTTGCCCACGCAGAAGGAGAGCCCAGCGGTGCCGTGATCCGTCCCGCCATTGTTTTCCTGCACCCGGCGCCCGAACTCGCTGTAGGCCAGGATCATCACCCGGTCCTGGGCATTGCCGGAGGCGGTAGTGATGGTGGCCAGGTCGTCGTAGAGGGCCTTGATGGAGCCGCCGAGGGTCCGCTGCAGGTTCGGATGGTCCACGGCCTGGTTGCTGTGGGTGTCCCAACCGCCGAGGCGGGAGAAGAACACCTGGGCCGGCAGGCCGGCAGCGATCATCTGGGCGATGAGCTTGAACTGGCTGCTGAGCGCGCTGGTGAGGCTGGAGCCATCGAGCCGCTTGACTGGATATGTGGCGTCCCCGGGGTAGAGCACGGTGGTCGTGCGGGTGGCGAGGGAACCTCCTGCGCCGAAAGCAGCGTTGTTCTGTGCGTCGAAGAAAAGCTTTCCCGCCTGGGCTGCGGCCACGTAGCCGGGATCGGTGCTGGTGGCCGTGAGCGCGCTGCCCCAGCCGGTTTCCAGGGTGGCGCCATCCGGCACGGTGCTGCCGCTCAAGAGGTAGGCTGGGTAGACATAGCCCCCGGCGCCAGTGATGGAGACGAAGCTGCGGCTCGCGCCCTTCAGCATGACGGGTAGGTCCGAGGTCACGGTGAGGCCCCGGAGCACGTCTCCCGTGGGGCTGAAGGCCGAGTCTGCGAAGCGGCCCAGCCAGCCGGTGCCCGCAGGCATAGCCGCACCCTGGCCCCAGAGGTCGATGGAGGTGAAATGGGACAGGTTCGGATTGGGCATGCCAATGCCCTCGATCCAGGCCACGCGGCCCAGGGCATGGAGCTGGTCCATGCCGGTGAAGTCACCGTTGAGGCCGATGCCGTTGCCAAGGTCCGAAAGTGAAGCACCATCGATGCCGAGCGTCGCCCGCTTCGCCTGGTAGATACCGAGGTTCGCCCCGGCATTGGGGGGCAGCACGTTCAGCCAGTCCCAACCGCCGTCGATGTTCACGATGACGAGGATCGGCGAAGCCGGCACGGGAATGGGCGGCTGGGTGGTGCCCCCGCCCGAGCCGGAGGCCTTACCGCCGCCTCCTCCACAGGCGGTGAACCCCGCCAGGGCGGCGCCGGTGGCGCCGAGGGTCTGGATGAATGCGCGTCGCGTGGTCATGGCAACCCCCGTCAATAGAGCTGGCCCGCAGGCGAGCAGAGGATGAGGAAAGCCAGCTCTCGTGCCTTGGTCTGTGCGGCCGCGTCCCAAGTGAAGGTGGAGGGCCAGAGGGCCGACAGCCAGGCCGCTGAGACACTGGCAGGAATAGCCGCTGGCTGCAGGAGCGCCACCAGACGGTCATACACGGCCTGAGCCGAGGCGGGCGCGGCGGGGAACCAGTCGGTGGTGACGGCAGCCGGGAACAGTGGATAGGTGGTGCCGCTGTACGAGCGGGTCTCGCCCAGGGTCAGGGCGGCGGCCACCTTTGTGCGGTAGCGCATGGTGTTGCTGTTGAGCCAAGCCGTGTGTTCCTTCCAGCCGTTGGGGCCGTTGGGATCCAGCAGCCGCATGCCGGTCTGGTCGAAGGTGTTTGCACTGTTGGTGACCAGACGCCAGGCGGGATAGCCCCTAGGGCTCTGGGTGCTCGCGGTGGCAAGCGGAGGGCAGAGCATCCGGGCGGCCCGCACCACCCACGAGACAGGACCCTCGACCAGCGAATAGTGGTTGGTGGGATCGAAGAAGTACTGGGACTTAAGCAGGATCTTCATGATGGCGCGCAGGTCGAAGGCTGAAGACTGGATCAAGGCGGCCACATCATTGAGATCCTGGGCCGAATACCCCGAGGTGACGAAGTGGGTGAGCAGCCGCTTGGCCAGGAACTGGGCACAGTTGGCGCCCAGGACCGAGACGATGCTGCGCACGGCATTCTCACCCTTGGCCCAGCCGTTCGCGGTGGTGGTGATGTCGAGGGTCCGTGCGAAGAGGCTGATGGTGCCTGTGCCGTGCATGCTGTAGCTGGTCGTCGCGGCGCCGCCCCACCAGAGCCGCGTGTCCGGGGCGATGGCGCTGCCGTCGTAGACCTTGAAACGGCCGGTCGCGAGTGTCAACTGGGTGGGATTCGTCGGGTTCGCGATGTAGTCCGCCTCGGCGAAAGTGAAGCTCCAGCCGCTGAGGGCCCGGGCCAACTGGGTGATGTCCGTTTGGTTGTAGCCGTTGTCGGCCCCCAGGCTGTAGAGCTCCATCACCTCGCGGGCGTAGTTCTCGTTGGGGACATTGGTGCCCGAAGCATTGTTCAGCACCGAGTCCAGCCAGATGAGCATGGCCGGATCCTTACTGACGGCCACCAGCAGGTCGTCGAACTTGCCCAGCCCCTGGCTCCGGAACAGCTGGAACTGGTTAAGCATCAGGGCCGCGTTGCTGACCTTGTGCCAGCCGGTGGCGAAGAGGTTGTGCCAAAAGAGCGCCATGCGCTCCTGGAAGGCGTACGGATTCTGCTGCATGCGCCAGGCACAGAGAGCCTGGGCGGTGTTCAGATTATTGCGCCAGGCGTTCGTGCCCTCCGCGAGGAAAGCATGGGGTGCCGCGACGGCGGGCACGTCCACGCTTCCGGCGGCGGAAGTATTGGCGCTGACCAGGGGCTCGGTGACGACGTCAGCAGTGAGGAGGGCGGTATTGAAGGCAGTAGCGTCGTAGGCGGTCCCATCGATCCAGGCATCGATGGCGGTTCCGGGCGCCTGGGCTTGGAGCGCGGTGGCATCCGCGGGGGTCAACCCGAACCCGGCCCGGCGGGCGAAATGCTGGACATCCGCGACAGACCAGCTAGAGATGGCGTTGAGTACAGCCATAGCGGACTCCTAATTGTTGGGGGCTCCGGCGCTGATCCAGGCCGAGAGCGTGTCGACGGTGGGTTGGCAGAGGTTGGGTGCGGCCAGGGGCATGCGTGCGCCATATCCGGATCCACCGGGCTGGTCCTTGGTCACCTTTTCGATAATCCAGGAATGGGCCGTGTCCCCGGGCTTCACGCGGAGCCAGCCTTGGCTGGTCGGTGCGTTGGTGGGGGGTACATTCACCAGCTGGGCATAGACCTCTGCGGGTGTGCCCGAATAGATCACATGGCCCGTTGGAGCAGGCCCCTGATGGCAGGTGGCGGCCGCGGATCCGCAGCTGCTCTGGAGGGCGGGGACAATGTCGGCCGCAAAGGAGGGGCTGGTCTTGGCCATGGTGATGGGACAGGTGGTGGGCGTTGGTGGCGGCACTGCCGTCGTTCCACCACCGCCACCGCAGGCGCAGAGGATGGCCAAGGGGAGGGGCAACAGAGCCATTCGCATGGAGGTCCAGAAAGGGTCTGGATTCAGGATGGAGAGGATTGAAGATAGGTCAAGACCAAGACTGTTAGATCTTTAGATGTAGTCACGCGACACTAACAGGCACCACAGGGACTAACCCTCCTTGGGTTATTCTCATTCTGGAGGTTGCCGTGCCCATGGATGTCCCATCCCCCCTTTACGTGGGGGAGCGATTGCGCGATCTGATCCTGTGCTATTCCGGGCCCTGGGCCTTCCTGCCCTACATGCGGAACCGCGAGGATCCGGAACTGCTATGGCACGCACGCCAGGGTGTGATTCTGGCCTTTGCCGAATGCGTGATCACTCTGGCCCTGGTGATCATCGGCCTTTTCCCCATTTTTGGAACCGTGGCCGTACGGTTCTTCCTGCCGCTCTGGCTTCTCTGGTGCGTGGGCATGTCCGTGACGAGCATCCTTCAGGCCACCAAGGGCAAGAAGCATCGCATCCCGGTGATCCATCAGTTTGTCGATTACCTATAGTCAGGTGGGACCGCCCGGCCGCAAGCGTACTTTGGGTCCCCTATGGCCCCCGCGCGATACGCGGGTAAAGCCCGTATCTCGCGCCCATGTGGATCGCGGAGCACGCGACTTAATGTCGCGGGCGCAGCGGGCCCCCACAGGAAGCGAATCAAGCAAGAAGGGGTCGGGCATTCAGGATCAGCATCGCATCGCCGTAGCTGAAGAACCGATACCTCTCCTTTATCGCCTCAGTATAGGCGGCCCGGGCAAGGTCGAGCCCGAGCAACGCGGACACCAGCACGAACAGCGTGGTCTCCGGCAAGTGGAAGTTGGTGAGGAGATGGTCCGCGGTGCGAAGCTTATAGCCCGGCGTGATGAAGAGCCGGGTGGCGCCCTCCCGGAGGAGGGATGCGCCGGTCCAGGCGCCATCGAGTGTGCGCAGGGATGTAGTGCCCACACAGAGTACGGGCCTTGAACGGTCCAGGAGGACGGGCTCCAGGATGGCCGCGGTCTCCTTCGGGATCTCGAAGCGTTCTTCATGCATGGCGTGATCTTCGAGGCGCTCGGCGGTCATGGGGCGGAAGGTGCCAAGGCCCACGTGCAGCCTAACCGGGTGCCAGCCGCAACCACGGGCCCGCAGGGCCAAGATGAGATCAGGTGTGAAGTGGAGCCCGGCAGTGGGGGCCGCGACTGCCTCGCCTTCCCTGGCCGCGAACACCGTCTGGTAGCGGGTTTCATCTTCCGCATCCGCCAGGTGCTCAATGTAGGGCGGCAGGGGCAAGCGGCCGATTCGGTCGATCTCGTCCCAGTCCAAGCCATGATCCACATGGACCCGGACAGTCCGGAGGCCTTCCGGCAGAACCGCCAGCACATGGATCCGCGCCAGCTCAGCCATGGAGACCGGATCGATGACGGCCGCCGTAGCACCTGGTTTCAGCCGGGCGCCGGGCCTCACTAGGGCCTCGAACACGCCGGCGCCATGACTCCGCAGCAGGAGCGCCTCCCCCGCACCACCGCCGGCGCGGCGGAGGAAGAGGCGGGCATGGCGAACCCGGACATCGTTGGGCACGCAGATGCTATGGGCTGGGACGAGATCCGGAAGATCACGGATGGCGCGGTGGGAGAGAGACCCTGTCTGCGCATCCACTAACAGCAGACGCGCGCCATCGCGGTCCGGCGCAGGGCGCTGGGCGATGAGGTCCGGGGGCAGATCGAAGTGGAAGTCGGAGCGCAGCATCAGCCCTTTTTATGCCTCAGCGAATTGCAGTCTGTACAGGCGCGCGTACTCGCCATCGCGTGAGATCAGTTCATCATGGGT
Source organism: uncultured Holophagaceae bacterium (assembly GCA_903919165.1). Lineage (GTDB taxonomy): Bacteria > Acidobacteriota > Holophagae > Holophagales > Holophagaceae > Geothrix. The sequence continues at coordinate 16,398 of CAIXHJ010000037.1, read as the reverse complement.
GCCCTGTTCGACGATGTGGCCATGCTTCATGGCGCAGATCCGCGTGGCCCGCTGGACAGTGCTGAGGCGGTGGGCGATCACCAGCGTTGTTCGATTCTGCATGAGGGTTTCAAGCGCCGCCTGAACGGCGCGCTCGCTCTCTGTATCCAGGGCGCTCGTGGCCTCGTCCAGGATGAGGATGGGGGGATCCTGCAGGAGGGCCCGGGCGATGGCGAGGCGCTGGCGCTGGCCACCGCTGAGGCTGGATCCCGTCTCCGCCAGGGGCGTGTCGTAGCCCTTGGGCATGGCCTTGATGAATTCGTGGGCATGGGCCTGTTTCGCGGCCTCGATGACAGTTGCCCGACTGGCCTGGAGGCCGTAGGCGATGTTGTCATGGACTGTGTCCATGAAGAGCAGGGTCTCTTGGGTGACGATGCCGATGAGCTTCCGCAATTCCCGCGGGTCGAAGTCGCGCAGGTCGATGCCATCCAGGGTGATTCGGCCCGCCGTGGGGTCGTAGAAGCGCGGCACCAGGTTCACCAGGGTGGTCTTGCCGCCACCGCTGCCGCCCACCAGGGCCACGGTTTCCCCGGAACGCACCTCAAGGTCGATATCACGCAGGACCGGGTGTTTGGCATCGTAGGCGAATCGGACACCCTCGAATCTCAGCACTGTGGGGGCGCTGGGGACAGGAGCAGGAGCAGCCACCGTGGAGAGTTCGCAGGACCGGCTGAGCATGCTGTAGACGCGGTCGAGGCTGGCCGTGGCCACCTGGACCTCGTTGTTGAGCTTGGTGAGCCGCCGGAGGGGGTCATAGAGTTGGTAGACCGCCAGCAGGTAGGTGAAGAAATCCGCTCCGGTGAGGCGGCCCGAGCGGATCTCGGCCGAGGCATAGGCCACCAGGCCCGCTAGCAGACAGCCGCCTACGAGTTCCATGATCGGCGTGGACAGGGCGGAGGCCCGGGCGCTTTTCATCCCCAGGCGGTAGAGCTCGTAATTCTGCTTCTTGAACCGCTGGACCTCGAAGTCCTCACGCGCGAACCCGAGCACCACGCGGATGTTGCTGAAGACTTCCTTGAGGCGCTGGAGCAGGTGGCTGGAGGCCTCCTGGTTGCGGTGATTCACGGCGCGGATGCGGCGACTCAGCCTCCTCACCGGAATCACCACGAGGGGTCCGGCGATGAAGAGCGTGAGGGATAGCTTCCAGTCCATCCAGAGGAGGGCGGACACCATGGCCAAGGCCAGGCAGATTTCCCGTACGGCTTCGGCCAGCTGATTGCTGGCGATGCCCTGCACGGCACCCACGTCGGAGATGCAGCGAGTGATGAGCTCGCCCACCGGATGCTTCTGAAAAAAGGCGGGCTCCTGGCACAGCAGATGGGCGAACAGGCGTTCTCGCAGCTCCTGAGTCGCGCGGATGCCCGAGCGGACCATGAGCAGGGTGCCACTGTAGGTCAGAAGGCCCTTCAGCAGGAACAGGGTCACAAGCAGCAGAGGCACGAAGCGCGTGCTCTGCTGAAGATCTCCACGCTGGGGCAAGTGGGCCATCAGCCACAGCTTCAGGTGGTCCAGCGCGGCGAAGGCCCCCGTGGCCTTGGCACCAGGCGGGGCCATGTGCAGGTTGTCCTTGAAGACGAAGTTGAGGCTTCCGATCAACAGCGACTGGCATAACCCGGCGGCCAGCAGAAGGAGCATCCCCCCCAGAATGGCGGGAAGGAACCGGAGCAGGTGCTCCCGGTAGAAACGGCGGATGCTGGACATGGGCCCTCGACCAAACAGCTTAGCGGATCGGCCCTATTCCACCGTCACCGTCACCGTGCTCTTCCCATCATCCAGGCTGAAGAGCTCCGTGCCCTTGGGGGCATTGAGCGCTTGATCCATGAGACGCTCCAGATCCACGCCTTTCTTTTTAGCCTGGCGAAGCTGCTCGTCCGACAGGTATCCACCGACGGCGCGGGCGAGGCCCAGGGCCAGGCGCACCGTGAGGGCATCCGTTTTATTCCGCTCCTTCACGCGGACCACGAGAAAGCGGCCTTGGGCGGGGCCCACGGCCTGAGGCCGGGCGCCCATGGAAAGGAGGGCCAGACGGCAGGCCTCGGAGGAAGCATCCACTCGCAGGCCGGCTTGGAGCACAGGAAGCACCCGGGGATCCCGGTGCTTGGCCAACTGCAGAGCAGCTGCGATGCGGACCTCCTCGCGTTCGTCAGACAACGCATTTGCCAGGCCCGCGGCGGCGGCGGTGCTGTCCCACTGGCGGATGCCCCAGCAGCGCACGCGATTGAGCCGGGCCTCCTTGCCGAGCAGGCGTTGATCAGGATGTTCCGCCAGGAATTCGGTGTAGGCTTCCGCTGCCTCATCCCAACGCTGATCCTGTTCGAGGCTGGAGGCCAGCCAGTAGCGGGCGTCTGCGTTCCGCGAGGAAGAGGGGAATTCCCGGAGCAGGGTCCGGTAGGCTTGGGCCGCTTCAAACCAACGCTGGGCATAGCGGAGATCCCGTGCCTGGCGGAACAGCGCTTCGGCGGGACCACCCGGCGCTAGGACGACCAGGGACTCAAGGGCCGCCGGCATCACCAGGGCCGGAACCACCATCATAAGGCCCGCCATCATGCGCCATCTCCGCGGAGGCGGCGTTCCATGCGCCCGGCCTCGGATTCCAGGTTGTGGGTCGCGGCCCACTGGCGCAGCTCCCTGGCCCGCTCGGGGCTGAGGCAGCTGTCCTCGAAGGCCACTTCGGAAAGCCAGGCGTGTAGGCTGGCCCGGATGATTTCAGCTTCCTTGCTGGGCGCGCCCTGCGCGGCGAGCTGATGGCTGGCATCGAGAAGGACCAGGGCCATGTCGCGCTCCTGCCGTCGATCCTCCTCCCCCTTCTTGCACAGGGCGGGGTTCTGCTCGAAGTCCTGAAGGAGCGTCGTGCTCTGCTGGAAGAAGGCGATCCAGGCGCGGTCCTGGGTGCGCTTCCGGGCCAGCTGTTCGAGGCGGACCGTGTCCTGGGCCTGGACCCGAAGGGTCTGGACGCGCTTGACCGTGTAGGCGGCGGGAACAAGGGCGACCAGGAGGACAGCCGCCGCGGCCAGGGACCAGGAGACGGTCCAGCTGGCCCGGGGTGCGGGCGCCAAGGCCGCGGTCAGGGCCGGGCCATGGCTGACCAGGGCCACATGGATCTCTAGCAGGCCGGCCAGTTCGGCCTGGATGGCTGGATCCTCGGGCCAGAGCTCGGGCTGCTCGAGCAACTCGAACAGCCGGGCTTCGTCCAGGGGGCTGGAATCGAGGCGCTGGGGGTTGGAGGAGGCGGTCATGGCTGGGGTCCGAGGGTCTTGCGGAGCTTCTGGAGGCTTTGGAAGAGGGTGGCTTTGACGGTTCCTTCAGCGCAACCCAGGTCCTGGGCGATCCGTTTCACCGGATGCTCCTGGACGTAGTAGGCAAGGACCATGGCCCGCTGGCGCGGGGTCAGATCCTCCAGGGCCCCTCGCAGGGCCTGGATTCGCCGGCTTTGGTCCACGGATTCCCAGGGTGAGGGTTGGTGGGGATCCGGTGCGTCAAAGGTCTCGGGAGGGGGTACCTCCCGTCCTCTTCTACGCAGGTGGTCCGTCGCCGCATTAGCCGCCAACGTAAAAAGCCAGGCAGCCACCGGACGGCCATCCTCGAAACGCTGGCAATGCTGAAGGCATTTGAGGAAAACCTCCTGGGTCAGTTCCTGGACGACCCCGGCCTCCCCCTGGAGGCGGCGGTGCAGGAAGGCGAAGAGGGGGTCGCTCGAACCGGGCCATGAGATGGGCGAGGGCTTCCTCCCGCCCGGTCTTCAACTGGGTCATCCAATATTCGGGGGAAGGTTCCTCCGGCGATGCGAAACCGCGGTCTGCGGTGAGAGAGAGCGCCGGGCTCATGCCTTGCGGCCTCCTTCTGAGAGGCTGAAGGAGAACCAGGGTTGGCCGAGCTTCTCCATGACCAGTTTGAGCTGCTGGGTGGTGAGGGCGCATCGCAGGCCCACGCGACGCTTCTCCTGCATCAACTCGGGGGCCGCGCCAGGTGCGGCCTGCACGGCATTCAAGGCAGCGACTAGGCGCTGCAACCAGGGTGTGACCTGATTGATGCCATCAGGTGTGCCGGCGAGGGCCAGCTCAAACTTGACGGGTTGGTCCTTCTCTTCGGCTGGCGTGATGCTCCAAAACAGCGCGTTGACGCCCTGTGGGAGGTCCTTGACGATGCTGCCCTCGAGATTCTTCCGCAATCCACTGAGTAGCGCCTCTGGCTGGAGATAGCCCTGAAATGGGGCCCGTGGGCTGATCCATTCGGCGGCCAGCGCCGCATCGGGCTGGGCGCCGAGACCTTCCCTGGTGGTCAGATGAGTCAGGGCCTCCAGAGAACCGATCCAGACTTGGCCCGCCTCATCGCTGGCCGCGCGGATGTGGGCCTTGGTGCCGCCGGTTTCGATATCCAGGACCACGTAGAGGGGCCAGTCCCGGCCCTGGATGCGGAGGCTACCTTCCTGGGGGAAGGATTCAGCCAGGGCTCCAACCAGGGCGGCGGGATCCTTGAACTGGTTGAGTTGAATGAGGGCATGCTCAAGCCCCTTCTGGAGGGTGTTCTCGCCCTTCTGCGGCAATCCGATGACATGAAAGGTCACCCGGCCAGTTTCAAGGCGCGGGCTGATGTGGGCCTTCTGGAGGAAGAGTTCCAAGGCCCTCTCCACCATGGGGTCGTGGGAGATCAAGGACTGTACTTCCGGGTGGGTGAGCATCCAACCGGCCTCACCGGAGAAGGCAGCCAAGCTGTCGCGGGGCGCGGTCTTGACCCAGTCTGGTACGGGGTTCTTGGGGCGGCATGAGGAGGCAAAGGACAGAAAGACCAGGGCCGCCGCGGCGGGGATCAGGATGGCGGCGGGGCGTCGCATGAAGGCTCCTGGAGTGGCTACGGTGTCGCGTGGCCAGCGTTTATGCCGGTCAACCCATGGACCGGAGGGCGGATGGTAGGTGGGGGCTGCGGAGGAGCTGCTGCTGCTCGGCCTCTGAGAGCAGGCCCCAGATGCGCACCGAGGCCTCCCGCGGCGTTTTCGGGTTGAGCAGCAGCTCGGTCATGATGGCCGCATGGGCCATGAGAACAGGATGTCCGGCAATGCGCTCCAGGACTGCACGAGGGGTGAGCTTGTTTCGCGCGAGGCTCAGCAGGATCCCGGGATCCAGTTGTCGATCGGCAATCATCCGCCTCAGGGTCTCCTCGTCCTGGAGTACCTCCTGGGGCAGGTGGCGCATGAGTTCACCGCCGGAAGCGCGAAATGCCGCGATCCGGCTGGGGATGTCCATGTCTAGGTAGCTGGTTCGCAGGTTCTCGAGAGCTCGTCGCTTGACCTCCAGGTGCAGGATTCGGGCGTCTCTGAGAATTTCGATCGAGGGCTTCATTCCCAGGAGCCGGGGGAGCAGCCGCAGGGCCGAGGCTTCGGACAGCAGGGGGTGATGCACCAGCGCCTCGGCAACCACGGGATCCTCAGACCAGGCGGCATGGGCTGCGACCGCTTCCACGCGCTTCTGATCAAGGGAGGAGATGGTGGAAGCCAGGAGGCGGGAGGTCAGGGCTGGATTCTCCAGCGCGAGGCGGAAGACCTGGAGATCAGGATCCTTCAACACTTGGCTGATCTGCTCTTCCTGAGTGCCTCGGGTGGCGAGAAAGACCCGCTCCTCCATAGTCGTCCATCGGCCGTCATCACCTCGTTCCGGCAGAGACGACGAGGGGACAGAATACTGGCGTTGCAGCCGATCGTAGAAATACTTCACGACGCGAAGCAGATGGGGTGATTGCCGCTTGGCCCAGTAGGTGATGAACTGGTACTCACTCTCGTCCAGTTGGTTGAAGAGGCTCGTGATGCGGCGGAGCGAACCCCGGTCGCGAGAACCCTCCTCCAGGGCTGCTACCAAGTGCTGGGAGAGTCCGATGCGCCTGGAAAGGTCTGCTGGACATCCCGGAGAGTCCCGCAAACTCACGCGCACCGATTCGCGAAAATACCACCGGGCCTCAGCATAGACCTCCTCGAAGAAAGTCGTTTCACCACCCTGGACCAGGGCGCGGCAGACCAGTTCCTCCGAAACCAAGGGGTTTTGGAGCGCTGCTTGGCGAAGATCGGGGTCGGAGTCCAGGAGGAAGAGGAGAAGTTCTTCGGGCTGTGCCGTGTGGCTTGCCCGGGTCAAGCGTCCGACCCGGTCCAGACCTCCTGCCGGCGGAGGGTGGGGCAGGGCTTCCGGAAGGGCGGTGAGGGCTTCCCAGTCGGGATGCTCAGGGGGGAGCGGAGGCAATTCCTGAGTGGTACCTGTCGCGGAAATGGTCTTTGCCAGATGTTTGGCGAGGAGCTTGGCTACGGGCTTCAGTCCTGCGTTCAGCTGAGAATAGAGGGCCTTCACAGACTCGGAACGCTCAGTCTTCTCGACGGCGGGAGCCCGGTCCATCTCCCGCATCTGGTCGAAGAGTGAAACCACCATCTCGAGGTCGCGACGGATGGCTTCGGGTGTGGCCTCATTCTCGGCAAGGCCGAGCAGGATGGGCCAATGGGCCAGCCAGTGCGGTGTGCGGGCCATGAGTGTAAGCAGGCGCGGAGATGCCAGGGAACGCGCCAGTCCTTCAAGCATGCGAATCTGGCCATCGGAGGGGAGCTGGGGCCGGACCATGGCCAGATGTCGGAAATGGATACGCTCAGGCTCCGGGAGGCTTTCCAGGAACGCGGACTCCCCTTCGGTCACTGTTCCCCCGGAATCAGGCGCAGGCTGCCTGGAGGAAGGCCAGAAGCCTCGGATTCTGGTGGAAGAGCAGGGCGTCAACCAGTGCACCCTTCAACCCAAGCTGAGCGTAGACCGCCTCCACGTGATGCGGAGCAGTGAGGCTTCCGCCAATGAGCAGGGGCAGACCCGTCGCTGTGGCTAGATCCTGGGCGGTTTGGAAGTCCGGACCGGCGCTGGGGTCCTCCGGAATATCGACAAAGAGCAGGCGACGGAATCCGCAGGCCTTGGCCCGCAGCGCAAGATCAAGAGCAGTCAGGCTTGTTGTATCCACCCGCCCAGCGCGGTGGGCCATGCCTCCCCGTGCGTCGATAGCGGCGGTGAGGAAGGATTGGAAACGGGCCATCAGCTGCTCGGCCACCATGGGCGATTTGTGGAGAATGGTTCCAACCACCAACCAGGTAGCGCCCAAATCGAGGAAGAGCTGAGCCTGATCGGAGCTTCGGATGCCGCCGGCAACCTGCACGCAGATCTTCCGGTCCCTGGCCCGGCAACGCTGGAGGATCTGGGCGATCAGATCACGGTTGTTCCCTTGGCCCTTGGCGGCGTCCAAGTCCACCAAGGCCAGCCGGGTTGCGCCCCCGTCGATCAGCCGCTCGGCCAGATCCATCGGTAACGGAGGGCAGGCCTCTTCCTGCCGCGTGGTGGAGACCGCTCGGCCGTTCTGGAGATACAAGCTGGGGTAGATCTTCAAGCGCAGACCCCGGAGGAGAGGCAGATGGGAGTGTAACGCAGGGATTACGCCCGTGTGTGGGTTCCAAGATGATCCAGCAGCAGCCGGGCGGCGTCTCCCTCGGCTCGCTTGCGGGTAGGGCCTTCGGCCTGCGCTGAATGCGATCCCACCGACACCTGCATGGTGAACCGAGGCGCATGCCCAGAACCCGTCAGGTCCACCTGCGTGTAAATCGGGGCAGGAAGTCCGAGACGGGCTGCTGTTTCCTGCAGGTGGGTCTTGGGATCCGCCAGGGTCCAACTCCCGGGTTGGGCCTCGCGGATGGATGCCAGAAAGCGGGCCTCAACCAACCCTCTTACGCACAGAACGCCGTCTTCTCCGGCTGACCGGGAATCCATGTAGATCGCACCCAGGAGGGCTTCGAGAGCATCGGCGAGGGGCTTGGGGCCCATGGGCGGTGCCTTGCGGGGATGCGAGGCCTTGAGGGCCCGTTCCAGGCCCAGGTCGAGAGCCCACGCGTGAAGCGACTCCGTGCGCACCAAGACCCCCCGGAGTTTACTCATGGGGCCTTCCTGCCAGTCAGGGCGCTCCCGGTAGAGTAGGAGAGCGACTGTGAAGTTCAGCAGAGCATCGCCGAGGAATTCGAGACGCTGATTATCTCTGGGGGAACCGACGGAGGCGTGGGTGAGGGCTTCCCGAAGCAAGTCGGGATCGTTGAACCGGTAGCCGAGACGCACCTCTAGATCGCCCGGATGATCTTCGCTCCGCGCCACGGTCAGTGCGCCAGATCAGGTGGAAGACTCTGGTTGAGTCGGGCGTGGTTGTAGGCAGATCTGAAGCGTGCGTTCTGGGCCATCTGCCCCAGGATGCCCTGCCGCCGCGCCTCCCGGAGCTCCTGGATGAATTCGCCCATCCGCCCCTGATCATGCAGGACTACCGCCAGCCAGGCATGCGCATTGACGTTGGAGGGATCGGCCTTGATGGCCTGTCGGAACCCCTGAATGGCCTTGTCGGGCTGGCTGTCGGCCAATCGGATGGACTCGCTCAGGGACACGTAGCCGAGGTTCTTGCGCTCGTAGACCTGCTGCTTTTCGAGCCTTTCGGGTTCAAAGAGTTCGGGCTGATCAATGGTCTTGGCCTCGACAGGGGTGGGCGGCGAAGGCCGGACAGGCTCTGGCTTGGTCACAAGCTTGGGACCAGGTCCAGCGGGTCCAGGCGTAATCTGCTTGGGAGCGGAGGAGGGCTCGTCCACTTTCTTGGGTGGCACCACTGCTTGGGAGGTGGCTGGAGCCGGGGGCGACTTCGTTTCGTTGGGTTTCGGTGCCTGTTCCGTTTTGGAATCATCGAGTGCAGCGGGCGGTACGGGAGGGTGCTCCCGCAGGAGCCACCAGGAAGCGCCGCCGAGGCCGACCAGGACCAGGGCGGCGAGACCGATCCACAAACCCCTTCCTTTCCCGCCGGATGAGGGCACGGGACGAGATTCTGGTACCACCACCGGAGGCGCTGAGGGGGCCTGCAGAGTGCTGTCCCCGGGGACGGGGCGCACCGGTGCGGTAGGAGCGGCGGCACGCAGCACGGTGGTGGCGTCGTCCAGTGGTCCTGTCCAGGAAGGGTCCCTGGCAGCCCGAAGGGCCTTCGCCAGATCCTCGGCTGTCTGGAAACGCTCGTCGGGGTTCTTGCGCAGGGCTCGATCCAGCACCATCCGGATGGCAGGGCTGATGCCCTTCAGCCTTTCAGTGTCGATTGGGTCAGGGGACTCGTTCACGATTTTATAGAGCACCGTAGGCGTGGTGTCGCCCGCGAAGGGCTTTCGGCCGCTAAGACACTCGTAGAGCATCACGCCCACAGCGAAGAGATCGCTGCGGGGATCGGGCTTGCCGGTTCGGATGTACTCCGGGGCCATGTAGCTCACCGTGCCCATGACCATGCCCGTGGCGGTCATATCTGAGTTGCTGATTTTGGCCACGCCGAAGTCCATGACCTTGGCGTGGAGGCGCTTGCCGTCCCGCTGGACGCGGACATTGGAGGGTTTGATGTCACGGTGAACGATCTGCTGACGGTGTGCGAACCCCACGCCATCGCAGACCTGGGCCAGAATCTCCAGGGCCTCGGTACGGGCGAGCGATTGCTCCTGGAGGAGCTCTTCGAGATCGTGTCCCTTCACAAACTCCATGGCGATGTAGAGGACGCCCTGATCCTCGCCGAACTCATAGATGGTCACCAGGTTGGGGTGGTTCAGCACGCCAGCGGCACGGGCCTCTCGGGCGAAGCGCTCCTTGGCCTCACCGCCTTGGGCTGCGGCAGGAAGAATGGTTTTGATGGCCACTTCGCGACCGATGGAAGGATCCACTCCCAGGTAGACCTCGCCCATGGCGCCGTTGCCGATGACACGCTTGATCTCGAATTTTCCTAGTTTCTCGAACATAGAGGGACCCTTCCGGGTTCGGTGGTGGTGGGAAGAACAGGATAGGCCTTAGGGGGATCGGGGCCAAGGGATCGGGGATAATTCAGCATCCACCGTGCTGTTTCGGGACTGGCATCCTGGCCCGGAACATGCAAACTAGGGATTACCCCGGAGCCTAGGTGCCAGAAACCCCCACCCGTCATTTCCTGCCGGCCCTCATGGGATCCCTCCACCAACAGAAGGCGGAAGGTGAACTTGTGCTGGAGCAGAACGATGGGACGAGGCGGCTCTACTGGGCAGATGGGGACCTGAGATACCTTCGCAGTGATGCCGTCGGTGAGCAATTCGGCAATTTCCTCATCCGGCGGGGCGTTTTAGACATGGCCGCTCTGAAGGAGGTGCTCTCCGATGGTGAAGGGGCACGAGTGGGTGACCGCGTCGTCCAGTGGGGACTGATGACCCAGCAGGAATGTGACAGGCGGCTTCATGAGTTGATGGGCTCCGTGCTCCTGCATGCCATGGAACACCCGATCCTCAAGATGACCTGGCTTCCTGGCCCCCTTGGCAACAATCTCAGCGGCGACCTGCAGTTCCGCCTCGACCAGCACGGGCTGATCTGGGACACCTTCCAGAATGCAAAGATCGACCAGGAGCTGATGGACATGTTCCGCAGCGAGGCCGAATGGCGCTGGCAGGCGCGGCCAAATCTGCTGGAAGCGTTGAGCAGCCTTCCCCTGACGCCCACCCTGGCCTATGCGCTCTCCATGCTGGGCACGGCACCCCTGGGGTACGACACCATGTCGGCGCTGATGGGGTTACCACAGGCAAAGACCGCCCAACTGGTGGCCACGCTGTGGGTGCTCGGAGGGTTGGAACTAGTTCGCGGAGAACTCCCACTCCTGCCGAGAAAAGCACAGCCGATACCCGTCATCGCTCCAGTGCCCGAACCAGAGGTTGAGATCACCTTGATTGATGAGGAACTTCACGATGCGCCAGAAGTTCCCGAAGCGCCTCATCCCGTGACGCCAAAAGCCCCTCTTCCCATGACTCTGATGGATATTCTGGAAATGGACGACTCAGGACCCGCACGAAGTCCATTTTCTCCGGCTGGGCCTCCACCTGCACGAGACCCATTTTCCCCGGCCGGGCCCCCACCAGTACAACATCCAAATTCCCCGCGGTTGTCACCACCAGCGACAGATCCATTTCCACGACCAGAACCCTTCTCGCCCTACGATTCCATATCCACTCCGTCGGCCCCGCTTCCACCCATGCCCGGCGAGGAGAACCTCCCCCCGGCGGAGAGGGCCCGCCAACTCCTCGTCAAGGCCAAGTCCTACCTGCTCCAGAACCGAGCCAGCGAAGCAATCCGGGCTCTTGAGCAGGCCATCAAGCTGGACGGAGATTCGCCGGGAGACTTCGAGACCTGGCTACTGCTCGGGCGTCTCCGACTCAGCAACCCGGCCTGGTCCACCCGCGCCATCGAGGCGCTGCAGGTGGCCTCAAGACTCAACCCACGGGCCGCAGAGCCCTGGGTCCTCATGGGTGAGCTCTACCTTCGCAAGGGTTTCAAGGCAAACGCCCAGGGCTGCTTCCGCCGGGCGCTGGATCTGGATCCCTCGGTGGCCGTGCCTGCGGGCTGGTCCCAGGAGAAACCGACGCGGCCAGCGCCGAGAGAAAGTCAGGTTGGCCTCATGGGGAGGTTGCGGGGGATGTTCGGGCGGGAGAAGGGCTGAGATCCATGAGTCGTGTTTGGGGGCCGCCCCAGTCTTCGGAAGCAGCCACGGATCTTCAGGCGGGCAGGATCGCACTTGAGACAAGACAATAGGGTGCGCCTGGAAGAGATGGCTAGACGGTCCCGAAAAGTCGATCTCCGGCATCGCCGAGACCGGGAAGGATGTAGCCCTTCTCGTTGAGCTGACGATCCACAGCGCCCACGACGATGGTCAGGTCAGGGTGATCCTTCTGAAGCCGCTCCAGGCCTTCCGGCGCTGCCAGCAGGGCCACAAGAGACATGTTGACGGCACCCGCAGCCTTCAGCTGACGAACGGCTTCGGAGGCACTGCCCCCGGTGGCCAGCATGGGGTCGAGCACAAACACTGGTCGCGCTTCCAGGAGAGGGGGGAAGTTGCGGTAGTAGGGAACGGGTACCAGGGAATCGTGATCGCGGTACAGGCCGAGGTGCCCGACTTTCGCCGTTGGCATCAATTGAAGGAAGGATGGCAGCAAGCCGAGGCCCGCGCGTAGAACAGGCACCAGCACCGGGTCCAGGGGTTTCAACCTCAGGGAACCGGTTCGTTCCAGAGGTGTCTCCACCACCACGGATTCAGTGGGAAGCGCACGTGTCGATTCGGTGGCCAAGATGAGTCCCGCTTCCTCGAGGAGCATCCGGAAGAGGCTTCCTGGCGTCTTGCGATCGCGAATGAGAGAGAGCTTGTGGTGAAGAAGCGGGTGGTCGATTACGTGGATCGTCATGGGGACCTCTTGGCGCTTCCGTCAGATCCCGAGATGGCGTAGACACGGCTCCCGGGGGGTGGATGGTCGACCTGAAGGGTAGCAGGCAGACGTTGTGTCATATGGTACGAGACCACCTCATTCACCCTTCGCAGCCAGGCTTCGGCTCCTTTGCATCACCGACGTGAAAGGGGCAGAGAGGCCCGCTATCGAATTACGCAGAACGGCTGGTGGCGATGGTTTCATTCAATTCCAGTGTTCCCGGATTTGGGCAATTTCCATGGATCTAGCCGAAGTCGGACTCATGTGCTTGAGCAGAATCCGGTGCGGAAGGTAGGAAACGAATGGGTAGGTCACGGGGAGGTAGCGTCAAAAAAAATGAAGATTTTTTGAATTTCTCTGTTGACCTCATCCAAATCGCTGGTTTTATGTTGAATCAGAGGAAAAACGGACCATCATCTTCCCCATAGAGCCAACAGTGAGGTATCTGAGATTTGGAGCGCCGGAAATGCTAAAGAAAGTCGCCATCTTCAAGGCCCTGGATGTGGAAATCAAGAAGCAGAGGGGCCCTGTGGCGGTGAAGGACGCTTATAAAGGGCATCACTCCCTTAAAGAAGAACTCAGCCAGCCTGGAATCACTATTTTAGGTGAAGTTGCTGGGGGTGATCCCGGCCGGGGACAAGTCCGGGAGTCCTACAAGGCTTCGACTCACGCCAAGAGTTTGGCCGAAAACGGTGCCCGGGCCCTCTCGGTCGCCACGGACAAGTTCCTCTATTTCGGCGAGGACAAGCACCTTTCCGAGGTTCGGAGCCATGTAAAGCTGCCTCTGGTCCGACGAGAATTCATATTCGAGGAATACCAGGTCGAGGAGAGCAAGATCCTTGGCGCTGATGCCATCTACCTGATGCCTGCCTTGCTGACGGAGGAACGTCTCAAGACCCTACTGAAATTCGCCACCAGCAAGGGTCTCGACGTGGTGGTGGAGGTCACATCGGAAGCAGAACTGCGGCGGGCCGTCGAGGCTGGCGCTGACATCATCTGTGCTGTCGGTCGGAACCTCGACACCTGGGAGGCCTCCTGGGATCAGGCCGTCGCCCTGGTCAAGAAAGTGCCCAAGAGCTGCCTCAAACTTGTCGAAGGTGGCATCCACCGCCTGGAGCAGATCAAGCAGGTGGAAGCCCTCGGCGTCCATGGACTGCTGATCGGCGACGCTCTTCTCGATGACTACTATCCCGGCAAGCGCTTGGCCCAGATTCTGGCAGGCGTTGAGCCCCCGAAAAAAGCCGCGAAGCCCAAGGGCAAGACCGGCTCTGCCGCCGAAGCGGCGCTAGCCCCCACGGCTGCTCCCGCAGCCAAGGAACGCATATCCACCCAGCGGAAAGACACGGTTGAACCTGGCACGAAAAATGCAAAGGGGAAACCATCTTCCCGTACGACCCCTTCCAACCCCGCCCAAAAGGGCGTAAAGGAGCCACCCATGGCAGAACCTATCAACCCCACGGTCGCCGTCGCACCGCCCGCCGCTAAGAAGCCGGCGAAGAAGGCCGCCCCCAAAAAGAAGGCCGCCGCGAAGAAGCCGGCTGCCAAGAAGGCCGCCGCGAAGAAGCCGGCTGCCAAGAAGGCCGTGAAGAAGGCCGCGCCGAAGAAGGCCGCCGCAAAGAAGCCGGCTGTCAAGAAGGCCGTGAAGAAGGCCGTGAAGAAGGCCGCGCCGAAGAAGGCCGCCGCGAAGAAGGCTGCGCCCAAGAAGGCCGTGAAGAAGGCCGCGCCCAAGAAGAAGGCTGCCGCGAAGAAGCCGGCCGCCAAGAAGGTCGTGAAGAAGGCCGTGAAGAAGGCCGCGCCCAAGAAGAAGGCCGCCGCAAAGAAGCCGGCCGCCAAGAAGGCCGTGAAGAAGGCCGCGCCGAAGAAGGCCGCCAAGAAGTAGGCCCGCTCGGTTCGCACAACCTGGCTACCATCAGAGGGGCGCGCTGGCGCGCCCCTCTGAGCTGGGTGACTCCATGAATATCATCGACCGCGTTTCCGCTCTCGAAGTGCTCGACAGCCGGGGGAATCCCACTGTGCTGGCGCGGGTGCAACTTTCCGATGGGACGATTGGTCAAGCCATCGTCCCTTCGGGAGCCTCCACGGGAAGTCGGGAGGCCCTTGAACGCCGCGACGGTGACAAGAAACGCTACCTCGGCAAGGGAGTGCTGGGTGCGGTGGATGCCATCAATGTCGAGCTGGCAGAAGCGCTTCAGGGCATGGATCCCTTCCAGCAGGCCGAACTCGATGAGTTGATGTGCGATCTGGATGGGACTGAAAACAAGGGCCGACTAGGTGCAAACGCCATCCTCGGCGTGTCCATGGCCCTCTCGGATGCCGCTGCCCGAACCTCCCGGATGCCGCTTTACAGGTACCTGGGTGGGGCTACTGCTAGGTTGCTGCCCGTCCCAATGATGAACATTCTCAACGGCGGGGCCCACGCGGACAACAACGTGGACATCCAGGAGTTCATGGTACTGCCCGTGGGGGCGCCAAACTTCCGGGAGGCCCTCCGCTGGGGGGCCGAGGTTTACCACGCCCTGAAGGGTGTCCTGAAGGCCCGGAAGCTGGCCACTGGAGTGGGCGACGAAGGAGGATTCGCCCCCAACCTCGGATCCAACGAAGAAGCCCTCGATCTCATCGGCGAAGCAGTCAAGAAGGCCGGTTACAAGCTCGGGAAGGACCTCGTCCTTGGGCTTGACAGTGCAGCCAGCGAATTCCATAACGGCAAGACCTACACCCTGGATGGGGCCGAGAAAACGGCTGCCCAGCTGGTGGAATACTATGCGGGCCTCGTGTCCCGGCATCCCATCATCTCCATTGAGGATGGCTTTGCCGAGGGCGACTGGAAGGGCTGGAAAGCCCAGACAGACGCCATGGGCGCCAAGACTCAGCTGGTGGGTGATGACATCTTCGTCACAAATCCCGTCATCCTGGCCAAGGCCATCAAGGAGGGGGTGGCCAACGCCATCCTCATCAAGCTGAACCAGATAGGCACTGTCACCGAGACCCTGCGGGCCGTGGACATGGCCCACAAGGCTGGGTACCGCGCGATCATCAGCCACCGAAGCGGCGAGACCGAGGACAGCTTCATCGCTGACTTGGCCGTGGCCACGGGTGCGGGACAGATCAAAACTGGCGCACCCTGCCGCACCGATCGCGTGGCCAAGTACAACCGCCTGCTGCAGATCGAATGGGAGCTGGGCGCCGCCGCACGCTACGCAGGCCGTGATGCCTTCGGATCCCGCCTCAGCTAGGGAGTCCTCATGAACGCCAACTGGCTCCTGAAGTCCTCCACCCTGTGGGGCGTGCTGGGAGCCTCGGGGTTCCTGTCCTTGATGGCCATGCTGTTCTCCCAAGGGGGCCTTCCCGAGCTGCACAAGCGCGAAGCTGAGTTGCGCTCTGCAAGGACCCACCTTGTGGAGCTGAACCGACGCAACCGCGAGCTGATGGAGGAGGTCCAGCGGCTCGCGGCAAAGGACCCAGAATTGATGGAAGCCCTGGCCCGTCGGCAAGGCTATGCAAGAAAGGGCGAGACCGTTTATACCTTCCGAGGCCGGGAACGGTAGCTTGGAGTTCCATCTAGCCTCTGCCCCTGGAAATAGGTTCGGCTACCTCTGGGCCGACGAGGCTAAGGGTTGTTTTGCCGGGAATTATGCAAAAATTCTTTGTCCGAAGGAGTGGGGCTTCGGTTTAGATGGCCTTTTTTTGATGCAAAGGGCGGAATCAGGGACCTGGGCCCTCGAGCACTGGGATTTCAATGATCTAAATTAATCTATTTCAACGATAATATAACTTCTCTAACAATTCTGGGTACCCCAGAAGGGACACTGGTGGAGGTGTTCTCTAGTGGCGAGAGGGTCCTTCTAAGCCGCGACGAGGACAGTGTCGGCATCCGAATGCCGGAGGGCCTGGGCTTCGGATTGCGTGCCACACCGATGCCGTTGAAGGTACCTGTAGGCTTCGGATGGATCGGTAATCCTCAGTTGGTGCTTCGCATGCCATCGGTAGCTGAGGTGGATCTTCCGGTCCCCCCACCGCCGTTGCGTCATCACGCAGCCATGTCTGGTGCTACGAACGTGAATGTGGTCGAGATCGTGGCGCCGGGT
>CAIXHJ010000036.1 GCA_903919165.1 uncultured Holophagaceae bacterium | reverse complement strand
TGGGTGCCATGCAACGCCGTGAACTCAGGTGGTTGCTATTCTCTCATAAGTCCTTTGGGCACAATGTTTTTCCTTCTCCGTAGCCTCGCGGAGCTTCGGCACACCCGGCGGGTGGTCGTTCTTCTTGCGGGGCCAGTTCCGCGCCGACTTCGATCCCGTCCGCACATAACGGTCTTTCACGGCCTGGCGCAGGAAGCTCCCCAGGGCCCCACGCCGAGCGGGCCGGCCACCCTGCCGCAGGGCCCCCCGGACCACCCGCAACGATTCCGCCGGGCTCCACTGCAGTGGGTCGTGCCCGGCCCCGATCAGAGCCTCCGCGCTCCAGAGGCCCAGGATCAGATACCCCAGCAACGCCCAGTCCAGTTCGCTCCTCGCCTCGGCCGCAGAGCCGCTGCGCATCTTGTGCTGCGCCAGCGTTTGTTTGAACGAGCGATGAAAAACCTCCTGGCCCCACCGCATCCGGTAAAACTGCCCGATCTGCCGATCCGTCAGGGCCTGCTCGTCCAGCACGCTGGTCACCAGGCACATCGGCGTGTGGTTCGCCTGCTCGAGGCGAATCAGCCGCCGCTTCAGCGGCGGGTACTTCGACTGTTTCTTCGTCGGCCACAGCCAGACCATCTCGCCCTTGATCCGGACCCGAACGTCTTCCAGAGCCGTCAGCAGCGTGCGATTCGATCCCATCCGAACCAGCACCTCCACCTGACGACCCGCCAACGACCGCAACAGATCGAAACTCGTAAACCCCGCATCCGCCACCAACAGCGCGCCACGGGGCAACCACTTCACCATCTGCCGCAGATGCACCTGCTCTGACTCGGTCCCCGCCCCGATCCGCCACGCCCAAGGCAGACCCAAGCCCAGGTGGTACAGGCTCGTCAATTGCAACTGCGGCCCGGTCTTGTCCCGTCCTGCACAACCGAAAGCCCGCTCGTTCGCGGCCGTCCGGGGCAGCTCGATCCGGGTGCCATCGGCCGCGAAGGCCACCCAGCCGTCCCGCTGCCACCACGCCGCGGCGATGCGGTGCTGGTGGTCGCGCAGTTGCTGTTGGATGGCCCGCAGATAGTGCCGGCGGACTTGGCCACGGGCCTTGACGTACCCTTGATAGGTCCGGCCCGGTCGTTTGCGACTGGGGAACATCGCCACCACGGTCTGCCGGGCGTGGGTGAAGCGATCCTTCAGGGTCTCCGAGTCGTCCAACACCATCAGCAGCGAAACGTAGATCACATATTCGACCGTCCAACGACGCGGATGCTCCCATTGGGGACCCCGCGTCAGCAACAGCGAAAAGAATGGGGCCGTGAAAATGCTTCTCATGGCCGGACGCAACGATGACCGATAAGAGGATGTAGAGCCTCTGTTCTCGAGAGATCGAGTCTTCATAGGACACCTCCTTGCTGTGTTGTCCGGACATAAACAACATCGGCACGGAGGTCGTATTTTCTTTGCTCTCCATCACTTGCATCTTCTACCATGCCCCGAAAGTTCACGGCGTTGGGTGGCATCCTCAAGGCCTTTGGCCTTGGGGATGGCTGGACGTGGCGAAGGCATCACAGGCTGCCAAACGTGACTCATCGCATGTGGGGTCCTCTTTCCCTCGAAT
>CAIXHJ010000035.1 GCA_903919165.1 uncultured Holophagaceae bacterium | reverse complement strand
GCCGCGAAGCACGATCTGCCATCGATACCGGCCGCGTATCCGCGCGAAGAACATCGGGGCCGGACCAACAAGCTCAACATCCATACCTTCCCGGTCCCTCTTCTCAGCCAGTCGCCGGAGCATCTTCTCCGCTCCGCTGCGGCAGGCCTCAGCATTGGCATGCGTGTGAACCAGAGAAACCAATCGGCCAAAAGGAGGTTGGCCATGCTGTCGGCGCAGGTCGATCTCCTGGCGGTAGAAAGAGGCATAATCGTGGTTGGCACCGGCGGCAACGGCATAGTTGTCCGGAGTATAGGTCTGAACCACGACCCTCCCCGGAAGGGCACCACGTCCCGCCCTGCCCGCCACCTGGCTCAGCAACTGAAACGTGCGCTCACCTGCCCGGATATCCGGGAAGTGCAGCATGGTGTCCGCCGACATGATCCCCACCAGGGTCACCAGCGGCAGGTCCAGCCCCTTGGCAATCATCTGCGTCCCGATCAAGATGTCCGCCTCATGCGCCAGGAAGGCATCCAGTATCCTCTCGTGCGAGTTCTTCCCCTTGGTGACATCCCGATCCCAGCGCAGCGTTCTGGCCAGAGGAAAGGCTCGCCTCACCTCATCCTCCACCCTCTCAGTGCCGAGACCCAGATACCTGATCCGGCGGCACCAGCACACCGGGCAGACTTCTGGGATGGCCTTCCGGTAGCCACACTGGTGGCACGTCAGAGTCTCCTCCTTCGCATGATAGGTCAGAGCCAGGTCACAGCGATGGCACCGCATGACGAACCCGCAGTTCCGGCACTGCACAAACGTGGAAGTGCCCCGCCGATTGAGAAAAAGGATCGACTGTTCGCCGGCGGCCAGGGTCTCGTCGATGGCTCGATTCAAAGATCGACTGAAGATGCTCCGGTTGCCCGCCTTGAGTTCCTCACGCATATCCACCAGCTCCACCTCGGGCAGCGGCGACTCGCCCCTGACGGTGATGCGCCGAGGCAGTTCGAGCAGCCGATACCTGCCAGTCTCGGCGCGATGGTAGCTCTCCAGATCCGGAGTAGCGCTGCCCAGGAGGGTCACCGCTCCGCACAGCTCGGCCAGCTTCAGGGCCACCTCGCGCGCATGGTAGCGGGGCGACTGCTCCTCCTGCTTGTAGGTCCATTCGTGTTCCTCGTCGATGATAATCAGCCCGAGGTCCGACTGGGGCGCAAACAAAGCGCTGCGAGGACCAATGACCACATCGAAGGCATCCTCCCTGATTCTCTGCCACTCGTCGAATTGCTCTCCCAATGACATCCGGCTGTGCAGAACGGCCACTCGACCGGGGAAGCGCGCTGCGAATCTCCCAATGGTCTGCGGGGTAAGCGATATTTCCGGCACCATGGCGATACCGCGCTGGCCCAGAGCCACCGCTTCCGCCAAGGCCTGCATGTAGACCTCGGTCTTGCCGCTGCCGGTGACTCCATGCAGCAAGAAGGCGGTCCGGCCGCCGTTCTCCGGTGGCCTCAAGGCGGCCCGAATCTGTACGAGGGCCGCCTCCTGCGCCGCCGTGAGAATGGGGGTGGTACAGGGCGCAAAAGTGCGATCGAGAAGCGGGTCGCGCCACACCTGGACATCGCTGGTCGAGATGAAACCCTTGTCCCGGAGCGCCGTGACTGCGGCCAGCGTGGCGCCTGTCTCCCGAGCAGGAACAGGCTTGGCGCGGTCTGCTAGAAGGCGCAGAAGGGCAGCCTGCTTCGGCGCTCTGGACGCCAAGCGTTCCGCCTCCATCTTCGCCTCCTCCGCCTCGACCGCCAGGCGCACGTGGGTCACCAGTTTGGCCCTGACTCTCACCTTCTCCAGTTCCTGGCTCTTCATCACCAGGCCCTGGCCGAGGAGTTCGTCCAGCATCCGCCTGGCTTTCTT
>CAIXHJ010000034.1 GCA_903919165.1 uncultured Holophagaceae bacterium | reverse complement strand
GGTTACAACCAGGCCGCCGCCGCGTTCTTCATGCCATGACAGCCGGGAGGCCGCCCACCGGGAAGGGCATTCTTGACTTCGACAAGAACGAGCATGTTTGCGATGGAGTGGTCCTTTTCGAGGTGTTTGCACTACTTTTTTAAAAAAAGTGAGTAACCTTTGCACGAGAACTCCCATTCAACCCCCTCCCTCCCCCCCAACCCATGGAGGCAGGTCCGATGACCTCCTCCATCCCTCACATAAAGGAACGGCCATGAAAATACGTTTCGCTGTCGTCGCAGCCGCCTCGGCCCTGACGGCCTTGCCCAGTTGGGGCCAGACCAACATCCCGGTCATGGGCGCCACCAACATCACGATCTCCGGACTGCTCACCGGGCGAGTGGGCAACTCTGAGATCAGCCAGGGCAATGCGGCCACCGGCCGCGTTATGCCCTCTGAGACCGGTGTGTATGACAACACCTCCCGCATCATCTTCGGCAGCACCTCCAAGATCACCGAGGGCTGGAACGTGATCTTCCAGATGGAAAGCCGCTTTCCAGTCAATGTTCGGCCCGGTGACGCGCTTGTCCCGTCTTTGGGTGGACCCGCAGCCAACCCTGCCGTCAACGATGCCACCGGCTTGGCGGATGGCGACACCTGGGGCGGCATTTCCTCGCCCTACGGTTCCATCATCTTCGGCCATCAGAACCTGTATTACAACGACACCTTTTCCGCAGGCTACCTGAGCCCGGCCGCCGAGGGCCCCGGCTCGGGCTTCCGGGTCTGGGACGTCCCCGGCCAGGGCCTCTACAGCCTCCTGTCCGGTTACCAGACCGGGACCGTGTCCGCAGCGGGCGTTCTCACGCCTACGGACAGGAACATCCTGGGCAATACCCGTTCCCGCAACATCATCCGGTACGATACGCCTTTCTTCAAGCCTGATGCTGAGAGCTTGCTCAGATTCTCTCTGATCTTGTCAAAGAACCCCGCCGGGGCCGCTAACGTGTGGGTCTCCAACGCCAACGGCTCCACCTACGAAGGTGGCCAGATGATTTATGCGAAGGGGACCTATAACGGCCATGGCTTCTCGGCTTCCGCCAGCTACCTCGACCAGAAGTTCCAGGGCGTCCTTGCTTCAGCCGCCAACACGGAACTGAAGGGCAACCGCCTGGGCCTCTCCTACAAGATCAGCGGGTTTAAGGTCGGCGTCGTGTACGACCACACTGATATGATTAACGGCCTCAGCACCGTCGGCGTGCTTTCGGATGCCAAACGCACCACCATCGAAGTGCCCGTGTCTTACTCCTTCGGCGATCACGCCGTCTACGCCACCTACACCAAGGCTGGCGACACTTCCTCCCTGACCGGCACCAGCGCCAAGGGGATGAACTACTGCTACGACTACGCCCTGACCAAGTGCGCCTTCATCGGCATCATCTATTCCAAGCTGGAAAACGATGCCAATGCTTACTACCAGCCCTTCCTCAGTGGCTACAGCCCCTTTGGCGGCAGTGCCATTCTCAAGGGTGAGAGCTATAAATCGATCAGCCTCAGCCTCAACTACTGGTTCTAGGCTGAACGGAGGGTTGCATGGGTCACGCCATGGCACCCTGCAGGTCTGAAGACTGAAGCAAGCCAAGGGGGGGCCGGTTGAGGCTCACCGGCTCCCCCTTCTCAAGACCCGTGGCGAAGCCCTGGACGGACGGTGTCGCCCGAACCGGGGAAAAGCAGTCACACTGATTCATCTCACC
>CAIXHJ010000033.1 GCA_903919165.1 uncultured Holophagaceae bacterium | reverse complement strand
TGTGCTCCTCTGGCCAGGGAAGCCCAGGCCCCCAGGAGGGCCAATGCGGCTCCTGTTCCCATGGCGGCGCTGTAGCCCCGGGCGAAGGCGTCCGCGGCCAGGGGCGAACCTCCGGCACGAAGCAGCAGCCGCCAGCCGCCGGGGCCGAGGTGGCTGGCCGCGATCCCCCCGAGGATTGCCACGCTGAGAGCCTGCCCGGTCACGCGCATGGTGCCCAGGAAGGAGCTGGCCACACTGAGCTGGGAGCGATCCACACTGCCCATGATGGCGCTGGTGTTGGGCGCGCTGAAGGCGGCCATGCCGATGCCCACGATGGCCAGGGCCGTCACGATGGGCAGCATGGACGCGCTCCGGCCCATGAGGGCGAGCAGGACCATTCCCAGGGCCGTGAGCAGCATGCCGGAGGTGCTGAGGAGGCGGGAGCCCACGCGGTCGCTGAGGCGGCCGGACAGGGGGCTCAGGCAGGCCTGCATGAGGGGCTGGCCGAGCATGATCCAGCCTGTGACCTTCGCGGACTGTCCCTGCACGAGCTGGAGCTGGGCGGCGGTGAGGATGGCGATGGCGTAGAGCGCCATGTAGTTGAGCAGGGCCGCCAGGTTCGCCGCGGCGAAGAGCCGGTTCCGGCGCAGCAGGTCCAGGTCCACCAGCGGGACGGCCGCCCGGGTTTCATGAGCCTGGAAGGCCACGAGGGCCAGGGCCGAAAGGCCCAGCAGCGTCCAGACGCGAAACGATTCCCAACCCCATTCGGAAGCGAAGGTCAGCGGCACCAGCAGGCCCACGAGGAAAAGGGCCAACAGGGCGGCGCCGGGCAGGTCCAGGCCTCCCGTCATAAGTGCCCCCGCAGCCTGATGGCGCCGGTCCACTCCCTGCGGACGCGGCAGGATACGCCAGCCCCACAGGAAGACCACCAGGCCGATGGGCAGGTTCACCAGGAAGATCCAGGGCCAGCCGAAGTGGTCTACAAGGAAGCCCCCCAGGGGCGGCCCCGCGCTGAGGCCCAGATAGACGGCCATGACGTTGATGCCCAGGGCCCGCCCGCGCTCCTGGGCCGGGAAGACCGAGGTGACGATGGCGGCAGAGGTGGCGTAGAGCAGGGCGCCGCCGACCCCCTGGACGATGCGGCTGAGGATGAGGGTGGGACCGTTCCAGCTGAAGGCCGCAGCCAGGGAGGCCACCGTGAAGATGGCGATTCCCGCGAGGTAGAAGTGCACGCGTCCCCGCTGATCCGCGAGACGGCCCAGGGGGATCAGCAGCACGGCGATGCTCAGCAGGTAGGCCGCCTGCACCCACAGGGAGGCCGCGAAGCTGAGGTTCAGCAGGGGGCCCATTTTGGGCAGGGCCACCGCCACGATGGAGCCGTCCAGGGGCGTCATGAAAGCGCCCACGCTGGTCAGCGCCAGCAGGGTCCAGCGGCGGTCGTTCAGGTTGGTCTCCGGCGCGGTGGGTAGACCCATGGCTGTCCTCGCGTGCCTAGGGGAAGGCGCACCTCTCGATCTTCACCCACAAGGCGGCCCATCACCAGCGGAAGACCACACCGGTGGGTGCTTCGTGAAAGGGCGCGCGAGAAACATTCCTGCCGTCGGATCCAGGCGAAAGGGATCAGGGCGCCGGTTCATCCAAGCGCCGCACGGCGGC
>CAIXHJ010000032.1 GCA_903919165.1 uncultured Holophagaceae bacterium | reverse complement strand
GCTCTAATCGTACCCGTATTTTCTGGACGCGAGCGCCACCGACTGCCACTTGCCATCAGCAAGGTAGCTCGTCAGGTGATGGATGAGGAGGATTTCAAGGCGGACTATCTTGAAGTTGTTCCGCTGCACCACCCCAACGGTGTAAAGGAGAGTCGATGGATGGTGCTGGTTGGGCTCGGCGATGAGGAAAAGGTCACATTGAACAAGATCCGCAAGGCGGTGGGTTCAGCCGGGCGGTTCTGCCTGAAGAAGAAGTGGGGAAAGATCGGCATTTTATCTCCCTCGACGTCCACGCTGGATCATGACGCAGTGCAGGTGGCCTTGACCGAGGGGGCGCTGCTCGCCAATTACGATTTCGTCTCCTTCAAGGGCGGGAAACCTGAACCCAAACAGTTCTCATCCATCGAGATATTCACCAACGGTGACGATACTCGCAAGGTTCGCCGCAAGTTACCTGCGCTGGAAGCGGGCGTGGCGGCCTGTCACCGCGTCCGGGATTTTGCCAACACGCCCGCCGGAGACCTCTATCCCGAGGTCTTTGCCGAAACTGCCGTCAAGCTGGCGAAGCAATACAAGCTCCACTGTGAGGTCCTTGACGTGCCGGCCCTCGAAAAGGGAGGTTTCCGCTCTGTTCTGGCCGTGGGCCAGGGTAGTGCCCGGCCCCCCAGGATCGTCAAGCTTGAATACAAGCCGAAGGAGAAGCCGAAGAAACACGTGGTGCTCGTGGGCAAGGGTGTCTGTTTTGATTCGGGTGGACTCTCTCTCAAGGATGCCTCCGGCATGGAGACCATGAAAGACGACATGACCGGCGCGGCCATCGTGCTTGCCACGCTCGTGGCTTGCACCCAGATGGAAGTGCCGGTCCAGGTCACTGGCCTGATGGGTCTGGTGGAGAACATGCCCTCGGGATCGAGCTACAAGCCTGGCGATGTGCTCCGTAGCCGAAGTGGGAAGACCATCGAGGTACTCAATACGGATGCCGAGGGCCGTCTGGTGCTGGCGGACCTGCTCCATCTCGCCAGCGAAATGGGCGCCGACCACGTCGTGGACTTGGCCACCCTCACCGGGGCCGCCCTCATCGCCATGGGCGATGGAGTTTCAGCGGTGATGGGCACGGACCAGAAACTGGTGGACAGGCTCCTGGACGCCGGGAGTTCTGTGGGGGAGTACCTCTGGCAGCTGCCCTTGGTCGAAGAGTACAGCGACCTGCTCAAGAGCCCCCTGGCCGACCTGAAGAACATCACGGGGATCCGCTGGGGGGGGACCATCACGGCCGGCTTGTTCCTTCGGGAATTCGTGGGCCAGGCCTCCTGGGCCCATGTGGACCTCTCAGGAAGCTGGTCCGGCAAGGAGCGGGACTATCGAACCCATGGGGCGAGCGGAGAAGGTCCCCGTTTCATCCTGGAGTGGCTCATGGATTGAAGGACCTGCTGATCCGGTTCCAACTGGGGGGGCTTTGCCCCCCTTTTTTTCAAATAGATGGAGATGTCCCCCTTGACCGCAGGGCAAAGATGGGGATTTATTGAGGACTGCCCTCTTGCCACCACAGCCACCACCTCACTCGGAGTTCCCATGGAAGCGATGGAGACCCTCACCAAGGCCGATCTCTCCCGACACTTGATGGAGCGGCTTGAGCTGGGCAAGAAGGATGCGGACCTCCTGGTGAACACTTTCCTGGAGAGCATCATCGAGTCCCTCAAGACTGGCGAAGGTGTGGAATTGCGGGGTTTCGGCAGCTTCCGGCTGCGCGACCGCCGGGCCCGGCAGGGACGGAATCCACGCAGTGGCGAGAGCATCCAGGTGCCGCCCAAGCGGGTGGTCTACTTCAAACTGGGCAAGGAACTTCGCAGCAAGCTCATCGACGACTGAATTCCTCTTCATCCCCTTGAGGTGTGCCCATGCGTCTTCGCAGATTGCTTGTTTCTCTCTTGGCTGTGCTTGCGGTTTCCGCCCCCGTCTTCGCACAAAAGAAAATCTCCAAGGAGGAGAAGGCCAAGCTCCCACGCATTGCCATCCTTGATTTCAAGGCTGCTCCCGATGCCTGGCATGGATGGCGCTTCGGTGGTTGGGGCAACCAGATGGGTACCATCTCCAATCAACTGCGGGATCTCTTCACGACGGAAATCGTCTCGAAGGGCAAGAACAAGATCCGGGTCATCGAACGGGAACGCCTTCAGGACATCCGCTCGGAATTGAACTTCCAGCAGAGTGGAGAAGTGGACACAGCCACCGTTCAGAAAATCGGGAAGCTGTTGGGTGTGAAGTACGTGATGACTGGCAAGGTCACACGCTTCGCCTACAAGGAAGCGGGATTCAGCTCCGGATGGGGCGTGGGCGCCCTGGTGGGCAAGGTGACGGGTAGCGGCATGGCGGGCGCGGTGGCCGGGAGCGTCAACGTGAAGAAGGCATCCTTCTCCGGGCGGCTGGACATCCGCCTGATCGAGGTCGAAACGGGTGAGGTCCTCGGGGCCTGGAAGGACGAGGACAAGCTTGATGACACCAGCGTGAAGGTAGCGGGCACCGGGGTTGAGGTGCAGTACGACGAGGAGCTGGTGAACAAGGTGTTCGAGCCCATTGTCGAGCGCATCACCCCTAAACTGCTTCGCGCCACGGTCTCGGCCAACGAAGACGATTGATCCT
>CAIXHJ010000031.1 GCA_903919165.1 uncultured Holophagaceae bacterium | reverse complement strand
GTCGTCACCTGCGAGGAGCACCAGTCCCACGGCGGGCTCGGCGGCATCGTGGCGGAGATTCTGTCCGAAACCCATCCCATGCCCGTGCGGCGCGTGGGCGTGAAGGACCTCTTCGGCCAGAGCGGCAAGCCCGAGAAGCTGTTGGAGGCTTATGGCGTCACCCCCCAGGCCGTGGCGGCCGCCGCAAAGGAGGCCCTCTGATGGCCACTGAGACGTTCCATGCCAGCCGCTGGACCAAGGGCAACCACCTCTTCACCACGGTCATCGAGGTCACGGATGTCGCAGTCCTGCGCCGCAAGCGATGCTGGTTCACCGTGAACGAGATCAGCATCCACCTGTCCAAGGTGGCCAGCGTACGCATCGACACGGGCCTTTTCTGGGCCGACATCCTGGTGGAAAGCACAGGCGGCAGCGATCCCCTCGCCAGCCACGGCCACCGCAAGGCCGATGCCCGCCGCATCAAGGAACTCATCGAGGCGGCGCAAAGCAGGCAGACGAAGTAGATCCCCACGACCATGACCCCGCCCCCCATGACTCCGGCACCCACGGGTGCGGAAGGCACACGGGAGCCTGGTTCAGGCGTGCTTGTCCCTGGGAAGATGGTGGGCCGGTTCCAGGTGGAATCCCTCCTGGGCCAGGGCGGCATGGGCGCGGTCTACCTGGCTTGGGATCCGGTGCTCGAGCGGCGGGTCGCCCTCAAGTCCATCCGGCTGGGCAAGGATGGAGAGGCGGCCACCACCGAGCGGTTCCGCCGGGAGGCCATGGCACTGGCCCAGCTCAATCACCAGCATGTGTGCCAGGTCCACGATTGGGTGGAGGCACGGGGGGGCGCCTTCATCGCCATGGAGTACATCGAAGGGGAGACCCTGGCAAAAGCGGCCCCGAGCTTGGACCTGCGCCAGAAGCTGGTGGCCCTGGATGCTATCGCCCAGGCCCTGGCAGCGGCTCATGCCAAGGGCATCGTCCACCGGGACCTGAAACCCGGCAATGTGATGGTGGATGCCCAGGGCCAGGTCAAGGTGCTGGACTTCGGACTCGCCCGGTTGGTGGATTCCGCCGTTGAGCAGGGAGATGTGGCAACTAGAACCACGCCGTACCTTCCGCACCTTACGGAGGGCGCAGGGGATGACCCTACCTTGTTGGCAGCTATTACCCCCGACGAGGAGGGGAAAACCAGCCACGCCTCCCTCCGGGCTTCCTCCTCCCTTTCCGGGTGGGGGGAGATGACCGAGGCGGGAATCTTCATGGGGAGTCCAACCTACGCGTCCCCCGAGCAGATGCGTGGAAATCGGGTCGGCCCTCCTAGTGACGTCTTCTCCCTTGGCGTGGTGGCCTGGGAACTTCTCCTGGGTGACCACCCCTTCCCGGGGGAAGGCCGGGCGAGGATGGCGGCGACCATCGAGGGTGAGCTCAAACCTCTTCGAGGCCGGCGCCTCTCCAGGCCCCTGAAGACCCTCCTCCGGTCCATGCTCCGAACGGATGCGTCGAGGCGGCCCACGAGCCGGCAGGTGACGGAGATGCTTGCCCGCCTGGTGAATCGGAACCCCTCCGCTTGGTGGGTTGGGAGCGCCGCGGCCACACTCATTGCCCTGGTCGGCCTTGGCTACTACCGGTTCGGACGCAGCAGCATCGCCGACCTGGTGAAGGATCATCCACCCCGGTTGGCCGTCATGCCGATCCGGAACACTACGGGGAATGCGAGCCTTGATGCCATCGTGGCATTGGGCATGCCTGAACTGCTCTCTGCGGCCCTGCAAACCTCGCCCAACCTGATGGTAGTGGAACCAGAATCCGTCACCCGAGTCATCTCCAGCCTTCGCATGAGCCCGGCTGAGAGCCTGGAACCAGCCAATCAGGCACGGATCGCGAAGGCTCTGGGGGCCCGCCTGATCATCAGGGGAACGCTGAGCCAGGACACCGCTCTTCATGCCCAGACCCTTGCCTATGAGCTGGTGGATGAAGGGGGACATACCCGCGTCTCCGGGGCATCCAGGGCCGTCCTGCAGACATCCTTCGCCCCCTATGCCCTGGTGGATCCCGCAGTCCATGACCTCCTCGGGAAGGTGGATCCCCTCCGGTCCAGGACCATTCAGGACCCGGCGGTTTCGCCTGATGTCTTCGCGACCTACGCCAATGGCAAGGCACTCTTCCTGAAGGGAGACTTCAAGGGCAGCGAGACCTTCCTGCGAGAAGCGGCCCTGAAGGCTCCAGGCTTCTCCAGCGCCGTGTCAGCCTATGCCGCCTGTCTCCGCCGTCTGGGGCGAGACCAGGCCCTTCCTGTCGCCAACTGGGCGCTGATGTCCGCCCGGGCCACCGGCGACCGCTGGGCCGAGGGCCGTGCCCTTGGATTGAAGGCCTACCTCGCCAAGGATCTTGGGGATCTCGATGAATCCCAGCGCCTGAGGGAGGCAGCCCTGGCCATCGCCGAGGCCAACGGGGACCGGGATGGGGAGATCATCGCCTACAACCATCTCGGCCTCATCGCCGCCGAGCGAGGCCAGGAACTGGAAGCCAAGAGTTTCTACGAACGCTCCCTCAGTCTCAGCCAGCAAATAGGTGATCAGTTCTACCTTTCCCTGGCCCAGAACAACCTCGCTAACCTGGCGCTGAAACGGGGAGATCTTTCAACTGCGGAAGTCCTGTACCGGACCAACCTGGACCTCCAGCGAGGTCTCGGGAACCGCTGGGGCGAGGCCCTCGCCTTGAACAACTTGGGCGTGACTGCCCTCATCGTGGGGGACCTTCCTGGCGCCGAGGACAAGCTCACCAAGGCCCTCGCCACACGGGAATCCGTGGGGGACAAGGTGGGGCAGATCACCTGCCTGCGGAACCTCGGCATCCTTGCTCTGATGAAGGGACAGCCTTCCGTCTCCCAGGAGTTTCATGACAGGGCCTTGGATCTGGCCCAGAAGGCGGGTCTTCGGACCATCGAGGCCGAGTGCCAGTTCTATGCGGCCGAGCTGGCTCGGCTCCAGCAGCGGTTTGCCCAGGCCAGGGCGGGCTACCAGAGGGTGCTTGATCTCCTGCCCGAGGGGGTGACACCTGAGGTGCGCGGGAACGCCATGGCCGCGCTCGCGGAATGCCTGGTCCGCATGGCAAGGTCCGATTCAAGAGAATTCGAGCGGCGGCTGGCCCTCCTCCGTCCCGTGGATGCAGACTCACCCTATGTGCACCGGGCCAGGGCCTGGCTTGCCTTCCTGTCGGGCCATCGGGCCGAGGCCTTGGCGGAGCTGGGCCGGGCCATGGCTGACCTGCAGCGGCGGGCCCCAGAACTGCGGACCGAACTGGAGCAAACCCGAATCCGATTCCAGGCCGCGGCAGGCGGGTGATACGAATCTGCTTCCAACAGCCAAGAATCACCACGAAGACAGGAAGACTGGAAGAACAAGGTTGGTCGCGAAAGCCACGGAAGAAAGCTGGAGACCACGGAAACAGGCAGGGACGTCCGCCCTGAAAGCCCGGGATCACTTCCGGCCAGGCCGGAAGCCGCCTTTGGCGGGCCCGCGCGGCGAGGGGCACGCTCCATTCCGCGTCCTCTGTGGAATTCCGTGTCTTCCGTGGCCAGCCATGGCTCAGAGGGTTGGTGGACCCACGCGAAGGACCACACAGCGGCCGTTCTCTGCGTCCTCCCCAGCCCTCTGCATTCCTGCTTTTCCTGAAATTCTGGAAGAACCACCTTTTTCAGCTCACGAAGGTTTGTTGGGATGAAAGGCCTGGTGGCCGACGGACCTCAGGTGAACCTCGGTGCCCGTTTTTCCAGGAAGGCGGCCAGTCCTTCCTTCGCGTCGGGGTGGCGCATGGCGGCCTTCATCTGGGCACCTTCGGCTTCCAGGCGGGCGCGCAGGCTGCCGGCGTCCAGGCCCTGGTTGCGCAGCAGGGTAGCCTTGATGCGGGCGAAGGCCTCGGAGGGCCCCGCGGCAAGGCGGCGGCCGAGGGCTTCCACCGTGGCCTCCAGCTGGTCCGCGGGCACCACCTGGTTCACGAGGCCCAGTGATTGGGCTCGGGCCGCATCGATCGGGTCCCCGATCATCATCAGTTCAGCGGCGAGAGCGGGATTCACCAGGCGCGACAGCATGACGCTGCCGCCCCAATCAGGATGGAGGCCGAGCTTCACGAAGGCCATGCTGAACACGGCCTCGGACGTGGCGATCCGGAGGTCCGCGTCGAGGGCCAGGCTCATGCCCGCACCGGCTGCCGGGCCCTGCACGATGGCCACCACGGGCTTGGGCAGCATGGCCAGGGCGTAGGCCACGGAGGCGCCCAGATCCAGGAGCGCTTCCATCTCGTCCCAACGATTCTCGGACAGCGCCCGCGCCATCCAGCCGATGTCCCCTCCCGCACAGAAGGCCCGCCCAGCACCACGCAGAAACAGCGCCTTCACACCCGGTTCTACGGCCTTAGCCAAGGCCTCCTCGAAGCCCTCCCGCATCTCCGGCACCAAAGCGTTCAGCTTTTCAGGCCGGTCCAGCCACAGCGTGGCGATGCGATCATGGATCTTGAAGCGGATGGGAGAGGACACGGAACCTCCGAACGGAACAGGTAGGACAGCATATCAACCGCAGATGGCGCAGATGGCGCAGATGGCGCAGACAAACTCAAGCAGCTAGGCTTTCATCTGCGGAATCTGC
>CAIXHJ010000030.1 GCA_903919165.1 uncultured Holophagaceae bacterium | reverse complement strand
CTGAAACCCTCTGCGGGCGATTCCGGCCCGGACATTTTCGGGGCGTAGCCACCGTGGTGGCCAAGCTCTTCAACGCGGTACAGCCCGACCTGGCCTTTTTCGGCCAGAAGGATTTCCAGCAGACGGTAGTGATCCGTCGCATGACGCGGGATCTGAACATGCCGGTCGACATCGTGACCGTGCCCACCATCCGCGAAGCTGATGGCCTGGCTCTGAGCAGCCGCAACGCCTACCTCGACGCGGATGCGCGGCGCCGGGCCCTCAGCATCAGTCAGGGGCTGCTGGCCGCCAAAGCAGCCTTCGATGCCGGCGAACGCTCGGCTGAGAAGCTCATCCAGATCGCCAAGGTCCGTCTGGCAGGGGTGGACCTGGTTCAGTACGTGGAGCTGGTGGATACCCAGAACCTGGAGCCCATCCCGGGGCAGGTGGACCGGTCCGCCGCCCTGTGTGTCGCCGCCTACGTGGGCAGTACCAGGCTGATCGACAATGTCGTCCTGGCCCTCTCCGCCGCAGATTCTGGATTGGCCGCGAGCCGGAGTCCCCAGATCGCCTGACCCGGTAGGCGCCCTGTCCGGGTGAGGGTAAAAAAAACGAGGCTGGACCTGAGGAAACCCGGGTACATTCTTATGCGTTGGCCGGGACTCTGACCAGAGCCTGGACCGGAGGATGCATGCTGCGCCACTTCCTGCTCGGAAAGATCCATCGCGCCACCGTGACGAGGGCCGATCTGGACTATGTGGGGTCGATCACCCTGGATCCGCTGCTCATCGAGGCCGCGGGATTCCTGGAGAACGAAAAGGTCGACATCTACGACGTGACCAACGGGTCCCGCCTTTCCACCTACGTCATTCCCGGTGTGCCGGGTTCCGGGGAAGTCGGTATCAACGGCGCCGCCGCCCACCTGGTTCAGAACGGGGATCTGGTCATCATCGCCGCCTACGGCTGGATGACCCCCGAGGAAGCGGAGACCGTCGCCCCCAAGGTCGTCTTCGTGGACGAGCGCAACCGCATCACCGAACTCCGGACCCAGGAGCGCACCCCCCTCTGCATGGCCGCCTTCACAGACTGAAAAGCTGGAACAGGATTGACGCGATCATCATCCCCTTGCCTATGGGGTGGTG
This sequence comes from uncultured Holophagaceae bacterium, assembly GCA_903919165.1. Classification (GTDB taxonomy): domain Bacteria; phylum Acidobacteriota; class Holophagae; order Holophagales; family Holophagaceae; genus Geothrix. The sequence continues at coordinate 2,401 of CAIXHJ010000030.1, read as the reverse complement.
TTTTAGCGCTGTTGATGGTGGCCTCGCCTCAGCCGGGGCAGCCAGCCTTCCAGGGCCCGGAGGATGTGGGCGTGCGCGGCCCGGTGGGCCTTGGAGCCACGCTGGATGGGGTCCGGGATCTCCTGCTCCTCGGGGGGCAGCCAGTGGCCCAGCAGGAAGATGCGACCCCGGGCGCTGGGGGCCAGGCGGTCACAGGCCTCTTTCTGGGCCTTGTCCATGACCAAGATGAGATCGGCGCGCAGGGCCGCGGCGGGTGTGAACTGGCGGCCTCGGTGGGCGGCGATGTCCAGCCCCTGCTCCCGCATAATCTGCTGGGCCTCCGGGTGGGCCGGGTAGCCGACAAGGGCGCCCAACCCGGCGGAGCTCACCTCCACAGTGGGCCCCAGAGCCTCCTGTAGCAGGGCTTCGGCCAGGGGGCTGCGACAGTGATTGCCCTCGCAAAGCACTAAGATGCGACGAATGTTGGCGGTCACGGCGGAAGCAGATCCTGTTTGAAAGCGGCCCTGGAATCGTGGATGGTGGCTGGGAGTTTGGGCTGGACCCTAGTGGAAGGCAGGACCAGACTTAGAACAAGTTCCAGCCTACCAGTGAACCGCGTTCGCGAGGATCCCATCTCGAGGCTGCAGGGCAGAAGGAAGAGGCCGAAAGACACCGGGCGTCTCCACGAAGTCGTCTTCATTTTGTCGATCCTGTCCCCGCTCTTCGCCTTTGGAAGAATAAAACCCACCCGCGGAACCTTTGATGGATGGTGCGGCATCCAAGGATCATGGTAGAAAAGAGTCACCCTTCGGTCTGGTACGACCCTGGGGCCCGCGGTGGGGGCAAGGCGCCTTCCTGCAACATTCTGAAAGGTTGGTTCCATGGAAGTCCGCAAGTCCCTGGTGGTCAATTCGACCCCCCTGGAGACGCGCATCGCCCTGCTTGAGAACGGCCAGCTCTGCGAGTTGTTCCTCGAGCGGACGATGAACAAGAGCCAGGTGGGGGATATCTACAAGGGCCGGGTGGCCAAGCTGCTCCCCGGCATGCAGAGCGCCTTTGTGAACATCGGCGGCGTGAAGGACGGGTTCCTCTACTTGGATGATCCCGCCACGCCGCGCCTTGGCGTGGACCTGACCGCCGAGGAGGAGAGCGAGGAGGTCGTCACCGAGGACCTGCCACCGCCACCTCCCCCCCTGCCGCCCCTGAAGGAGGGCGAGGAGACGCTGGTCCAAGTGGTGAAGGATCCCATCGGTTCCAAGGGGCCCAGGCTTTCGAGGCACCTGAGCTTTCCCGGCCGGTTCCTGGTCTTCATGCCAGGCATCGAACACATCGGCATCTCCCGCAAGATCACCGATCCCATCGAACGGGATCGCTTGCGGGAACTGATCCGCAGCCACGTCCAGCCCAACGAGGGCTTCATCGTACGCACCGCCGCCATCGGCGAGAAGGACGAAGATCTGGTGGGCGACGTGATCTTCCTCCGCAGGCTGTGGGAAGGGATCCAGGCCAAGGCCGACACCGTGCCCGCGCCTGGGCTGGTGTGGCAGGATCTGCGACTGCTCCAGAAAATCATGCGCGACATCTTCCGCGAGGAAGTCTCCACGTTCTGGGTGGACCATGACGCCGCCCACAGGGAGGTCATGTCCTTCGTCGAGAACCTCCATCCGGAATGGTCGAACCGTGTGAAGCGCTTCACCTCGGACCTGCCCATCTTCGACGCCTTCGGCATCGAGGCCGAGATCGATTCCGCCCGCCAGCCCAAGGTCTTCCTCAAGCATGGCGGCTCCATCGTGCTGAACCAGACCGAGGCTCTGGTCAGCGTGGACGTGAACACAGGCAAGTTCGTCGGGAAGAAGGATCTGGAAGAGACGGTCTACCTCACCAACCTCGAGGCCATCCCGGAAATCGTGCGGCAGCTTCGCCTTCGCAATTTGGGCGGCATCGTGGTCATCGACTTCATCGACATGGTGGATCCGGTCCATCGTGACGAAGTGCTGGCGCGGTTCCAGGAAGAGTTGAAGCGCGACCGCAACCACGCTCGCGCCGGGGGCATCTCCGAGTTCGGCCTTGTGGAGCTCACCCGCAAGCGCACCGGCCCCTCCCTGGAGCGGCTGCTGACTCAGCCCTGCCCCACCTGTAACGGCGCCGGCCGCATGCCGAGCTCCGAGACCAGCCTGCTCAAGGCCTACCGCGAGCTGGTGCGCCTGGGCGAGCGGCTGCGGGGTGCCGAGGTGCGCCTGACCCTGCACCCGGACTTGGCCGTCTCGCTCAACCAGGAAGCTCGGGAAGGCCTCATGCAGCTGGCCCGCCTGCTCGGTGCCCGGGTCCAATGGATCGAGCGCGCCGACACACCCCGGCACGCCGTGGTGATGGACCTGCAGCTCCAGGAGCAGGACAGCGCCTCCGCGTGAGACCTGCTGAG
>CAIXHJ010000029.1 GCA_903919165.1 uncultured Holophagaceae bacterium | reverse complement strand
GGGTCGGCTTTTCGATGCGTCATCACCTGCGAGTACCTTCAGGCTAACGGGTGATCAGAGCACTGGCCATGCCTTTGGCGGTGGGGTAACCAACTCCATTCCGACATCTGTGAACATCGAGTGGATGAAGTATCCAGTCCTTGACTGGCCTCTATTCCCCTCTCGGACCTTGAAGCATAGACCTGTGCCACCTTTGTGCCACCTATTGAACTCTTTCTTGTGGACCGGCTGAAGGAGGCTTTCGAGGATCCAACCCGACGGGCCGCGCTGGACCGCTACCTTATCCACGGCTTGGGTTGGCTTCCCAAGGGATTCCCAGGGTTTGATGAGGTCTGGGCAACCTTGAATCTCCGCAACCAACAGCGCCTCATCCGCCTTCTGGTGGAGGAGGTGGTTCTGGAAGAAAGGAACGGAACCCTACGGATCCGCCTCCGGGATCTCGATCAGTTCAATCTGCAGACGGCGGAGGTTTCTGCGTGAAGGCCGACGAGCTCAGTTTCCAAGTCCCCTTCACCCGAATTCGGCGGGGCCTGAAAGTTTCCTTCCTTCCTGCGAGCGGGGAAGGGGTGTCCCAAGGTTCTCCAACTTCCCTTGGTAAGCCACTCGCCATGGCCCACTTCTTCGAGCGGGCCATGACCGCCCAGGGGCCAGGAACCCTTGCTGGCCTTGCCGGGCGATGGGGCGTTCGTCCACAGCACCTGGCTCAGGTGCACGCCTTGGTCTATCTGGCTCCGGACCTTCAGGAAGCCGTTCTCCTGTCCATGCCGGAGGCCGGCAAGCTGACCTTCCATTCCCTCGTGGCCATCGCCCGCATGCCTCTGTGGGCGGACCAGCGGGGGGCTTGGAAGAGAATCGCGGACCCCCATGGGGCCGAGAGCGTTTCGGGCGGGAAGGGCCTGAGTGGTAACACAGAGAGGGTTATTTGCCCCCAGGGGGAGCCAAGAACCGAAGAATCGGTCGTATCCGTCCTTTCGAAGCGGCCTTCAACCCTAAGCGGGCAGCCAGTGGCATAGAACGCGGCTTCGTTCTAAGTGCCGATGAATCAGCACAACAGAGCCCACCTGCAACCCAATTGGACTGGTAACACAAGCGCCTGGCGAAAAGCCAGGCGCTTGTCTGGTTGGGGAGGAAGGATTCGAACCCTCGGTACGCAGGATCAAAACCTGCTGCCTTACCACTTGGCTACTCCCCAGGCGGAAAATCAAGCATAGCGCCGCTCCGCGTCTGACCCAAGCCCGAGGGCCTTTGCTCAGGAGCTGGTCTTGGGAGTGAACCCGAACTCTTCGACGCCCAATAGGTCCGGGCGGACCTGGGCGGCCTCGCCGCGCTCGATTCGGCTGATGGCGCGGTGGCCGGTGGCGGCTTCGAAGGCCAGGAGCACCTTCTCTTCGATCTCCTCGCGGAGGGTGTTGTTCAGCGGGTAGGCGATGTCCTTGAAGCTGCCGTCCCGCTTACGGCGGCTGGGCATGGCCACGAAGTAGCCATCCTCGCTCTCCACCACGCGCAGATCGCCCACCAGGAAGCAGTCCTCGATGACCAAGGCGGCAAAGGCCTTGAGCTTGTCGTCGCCCTCCACCTTGTTGATGCGGATGTCGGTGATGTTGAGCATGGGGTGTCCTTAGTCTTCAGTCCTCCGGCTTCAGGAGCGAGGCCGACCTCCAGGTTATCCGATCTCGATCCAGCCCCACTGGCGGCCGGTGGTCTCACCGCGCCGATAGGAATGCAGCAGATCGGGCCGACAGACCGTGCATATGGCCACGCTTCCCTCCCGAGTGGGGTTCAACCCCAGGTCCAGGGCCTGGGCCCGCAGAAAGCCGTGCAGGTCCAGATGGGGTCTGCCGGAGGGGCCTTCGACACGAAGACCGTCATGCCATGCGGAATCCTGCCGGGCGGCTTCGATGACTTCTTCGCCCACTTCAAAGTGGCAGGCCAGGATGGCGGGGCCGAAGGCCCAAACCAGATTGGCGGGATCGCCCCCGAGGGTGCAGTAGCAGCCCACGCCGCGACGCAAGATGCCGCCGCCGGATTCCTGATCACCATGGCCCGTGGCCCCCCGCCAGCCCGCATGGAGGGCAGCCACCCAGGGTGTCCCATTCATCAGCGGTCCGGCCAGCAGCACCGGCACACAGTCGGCCACGCGCACACCGATGCGGAGGCCAGGAGACGCGGTCCACAGCCCGTCCCCTTCGACAACGGCTTCGGATGCTTCGACGATGCCGCAGCGATGCACCTGGTTCAATCGCCGAACCGGGAGGGCTTCCGGTGGATCCAGGCGGGTCGAAAAGCCCCAACTCAGCGGGAAGGGGGGGTGGACCTCCGGAATCAGCACAGTGCCGTCACGGCCTGGCGCCGAGGCGGGCTTCCATCCATTGCTTGATGCGGTTGGCGTCGCCCAGGCGGGTGTACTTGCCCCAGGAATCCAACAGGATGACCAGCACGGGCCGATTCGCCAGCATGGCCTGCATGACAAGGCAGCGACCGGCTTCCTCGATGTAGCCGGTCTTGGAAAGGCCAATGCTCCACCGGGGATTGCGCACCAGGGCGTTGGTGTTGGGGAACTGGATGCTGCGGCGGCCGCTCTGGAGGGTGGCCTCGGGACGGGTGGTGAAATCGCGGATCTCCGAATAGCGGTAAGCAGCTTCAAGGAGGAGGGCCAGATCCCAGGCGGTGGCCACGTTGCCGCTGGAGAGGCCGGTTGGATCCTCGAACCGGGCGCCAGTGAGGCCAAGGGCCCCGGCCTTGGCGTTCATGGCCTGGACGAAGGCGGGCAGGCCCCCCGGGAAGGTGCGCCCCAAGGCGTGGGCAGCTCGGTTCTCTGAGGCCAGCAGGGCCAGTAGGAGCGCCTGCTCCCTGGGCAGGCAGGTGCCAATAGGCAGGCGGGACCGGCTGTGGCGAAGGTCATCCTTGTCCTCGGCGGTGATGGTCAGCAATTCGCGAGGGTCGAGGTGGGCATCCAACAGCACCATGGCCGTCATGAGCTTGGTCAGCGAGGCGATGGGAACCACGGCCTCGGCCTGTTTCTCCAGCAGGGTCTGTCCGGTGCTCTGATCCAGCACGAGCGCAGAGGCGGATCTCAGGGCCAACCGGGCAGGGGAGGGGGCCGCAGCGTTCAGGGCCGCGAATCCGGCCAGTGCCAACCCCAGCCAACGCATGCCCCTACCGAATTCCATGCCTGCTCCAGAAGATTCCGACTGTCATCAGTTCTTCCCAGTCTATCGGATCCGCTGGTCCCTTGCTCAAGTGTTCAGGGCCACAACAGGACGAGCAGACTAAGGTCGGTGATGGCCCAGGCCCCAAGCCCCCAGTACATCCCGGTTTCATGCTGGTGGTCGGTCCAGGTCCGCCATCCCCGTAGCCATGGAATGAGGACCGCCAGCCAGGCGACCAGGGAAGGCAAGAGATAGAACGAGGCTCGTCCCCTGGCCAGGATGGCAGCCAGGAAGCAGGCATGGGCGATCAGGGTCGCCAGCAGGGCCAGCATCAAACTGCGTCCCACGCCCAACTGGATCACGAGGGTGCGGTCGCCGCGGCGGCTGTCCTCGACCACCTGGTAGATCTGGGTCATGGGATAGAGGGTGGCGAAGAGGAAGGCGAAGCCGATCGAAGCCAGCAGGATGGCACGGCTGAAGGGCAGGCCCGTCAGGGCCCACCCCGCCAGGGGCGTGAGCAGGCCGAAACCCACACAGTTGATGAGCAGATCCCAACCCGCTCGAGCCTTGAGCCGAGGAGGTGGCACTGAATAAAGCACGCTCATGGCCACGCAAGTGAGGTTGATGAGGGCAAAGGGCAGGGGCAGAAGGAACCCCAGGCTGGCCGAGGCCACGAGCAGCGTGGATGAAAAGGCCTGCAGGTGTTCAGGGGGATCGGGTGGCGCCTTCAGATAACCGATGTCCCCCTCGTCCTTGTCGAAGGCGCTGTTGAGGGCGAGGGTACCGCCATTCATCAGGGCCACGAAGACCAGCCATCCGAGAACAGAAGGTTCGGCGCGAAGCCCCCAGCCGGCGGCCAGGAGGGTTCCCAGGAGGAAATGGGCCGACATGATGGGCCATTCCAAAGGCCGGAGGTGCAGCAGATAGGGCATGGCCCTGGCGCCAAACAGCTTCTCGAAGAATTGGCGGACCGGGAATCGGTTCACCGTCATGCGATGCCCTCGCGGCGGAGGGGCTGGATCTCTCCTGATGGGCGGTGGGGCTCCACCAGAGCCTCCATGGCAGCGAGGAGATGGGGCATGCTGAAATCCGTGTCGACGCACATGCCATGGGGCAGGGACAACGGGATCACATAGGACGGGATTTCCGGCATCCTCGTCAGTCCCTTGAGCAGGCGATCCGTACAACTCACGGCCACGATGAGGTCCGGGTGGTACTCCCGCGCCTCCCTATAGGCCTTGTGGCTGCGGTTAGAGATCCGGCCTTCCCATCGGTTCAAGAGGACGGCGTTCAGGTAGTCGCCAACGGAGCACAGGCCGCAGTCATAACAGGTCTGGAGATCGTCGAGGATGCCAGCCTTGCAGCGGGCCATCTGGATGCAGTGGGGCAGCAGGATGAGAGCTCGCCTGGCGCGGCGTGGTCCAAAGGCCTCGCGCACGCGGCGGTTGTTGTGGCCGCAGAAAGAAAGGATCCAGGTGTCCTCCCGCCCAAACCATCTTGCCAGAGGCCGGAGGGCATTGGCCCAGAGGCAGTCCTGACGCATGATGGCGGTTCGCTTGCGGAGGAAGGCTTCACCCCGGAGAAAGCTGGGCCAGGCGGCTGCCAGTGCGGCGACACCCGCCAGCATCCACCAGCCCCGTCCGGCACCGTGCAGGGCCGATCCAACAAGGGCAAGGACCGCCAGGGCCAGAGGCAGGCCCCTGCGGACCCAGAGGAATAGGGTTCCACCTTCGACCGGTAAAGGACCGGGCAAGGGCAGAATCCGGTCGCTCTTCACTTGGCGGCTCCTGCCAGTCC
>CAIXHJ010000028.1 GCA_903919165.1 uncultured Holophagaceae bacterium | reverse complement strand
TCTTTTTGGTTCGGTGGAGTAGCGAAGTGGCCAAACGCATTTGACTGTAAATCAAACGGTCTCCGACCTTCGATGGTTCGAATCCATCCTCCACCACCAGCCTCCGCTCTTTGAGCTACGGCTGGCAGGCCAATCGCGTTTCACGCGGAAGTTCCAAATCCCAAGGGCCAAATCCCAAACCGCAGCCGGTGATGGATGAGACCCGATGCGGCGCGGGGCGCCGAGGAAAGAAACAAGAGGGAAGATCAAAGAGGATGCGGCGTGGCGGCGCGCTTCCGTTGTCGCGCTTCAGGCTCTTGGCACGCGCGAGTTCCTAGGGCTTCACATCAAAGCCAACGCGGCTCACGCGAAAGCGCGAAATCGCGAAGTACAACATCACGACTGATGGCTCCTCCATCTTCAGGCTTGTGGATACCCCTGCCTCTTCGCGTCCCTCGCGGCTTCGCGTGAGCACCGCCTCACAGGGCCGGGTCGGCCGAGACGTACCAGGTCTGCGGACGGTTGGGATTCGGGCCGGGATCCGCTTCCTGGCAGGGCAGGGTGGTGGGATTCACCGCGCCCGCGGCACAGTCCGTAATCGTGTTCCCGTAAACCCAGTTCGGACAAACACCCGGACCGTTCTGATAGTCGTTGAATTCAATGCCGTACTGCTGGCAGTCGTGGATGCGGTTGTGCACGATCTTCGCCCCCATGGTCGACGCCTGGATGCCGTTGGCCCACCGGCCGAACTTCACGTGGTCGACTTCGTTGCCTTCGATCCAGATGTCGGGGTCGACTCCCGGGCGGAAGGTCAGGTCCGCGGCCTCCAGGCTGATTCCGGCCTCGTTGTATTGGGTGGCGGTGCCCGGGGCGATATCGTGCACCCGATTGCCGCGAATGGTGATGTGATAGCTGCGCGACTTGAGGTTGATCCCCTCGGCATGGCCGGTGTGGTGGATGTCGTTGCCTTCGATCCAGACGTTTTCCACGGCCTCGAACGGCGGCTGGCCCATGCCGACGTAGATGCCCTCGCACCACTGGTCGCGATAATGGCCCGTGTCGTAGATCCGGCAGTGGCGGATGTCGATGTCGTGCGAGGCGCCCCGCAGGTGGATGGCCTCCTGGCCCGTGTTGTGGATCTCCAGGTTGAGGAAGAGGCAGTGGTCGATGCTGGTGCAGTAGAACGGCTGGTTGCTGTTCTCCAGCGTCAGCCCGTCGAACACGAGATAGCTGGAATCGCTGAGGCGGCCGAGGTAGCCGGTGTAGTCTTTTCCGAGGATAAGCGGCTTGGCGCCGGGCGCGGCCCGGATGACGAGCGGCCGGGCCGCGGTGAAATGCCGGTTGGCGATGCGAAAGCCGCGGTAAGTGCCGGTGGCGAGGAGCAGGACGTCGCCGCCAGCCGCGGTGTCGATTTTCGCCTGCAGGTCATCGCTCGGGGCCACGGCGATCGTGGCCGCCCGGGGCGCGGCGGGCGCGAACAGGAACACGGCGGCGGCGCAGCCGCAATTCAAGATGGAAGAGGACATCTGATACCGGAGAGCGGATACCGGAAACCGGAAAGAGGGAAACAAAAAGCTGAAAGCGGACATCTGAAACCGGAAAGCGGAAATCGGATACCGGAGATCTGATACGGGAGAGTGGATGCCGGAAACCGGAAAGAGGAAACCCATTTTCGCGCGTTCGCGGCTTCGCGGGAGCCCCCGCGTTTCACGCGGAAGTTCCAAATCCC
>CAIXHJ010000027.1 GCA_903919165.1 uncultured Holophagaceae bacterium | reverse complement strand
CCTCTACGTGACGATCCAGAACGGCACCGTCGATCAGTTCACCATCGACCAGACCACCGGGGCTCTCTCGGCGATGTCGCCGGCCTCGGTCAACTTCACTGGCGCAGGCACCACTACCTTCGCCATCACGGTCGACCCCTCTGGCAAGTACGCCTATGTCACGGACTATTACACCGGCGCCATCTCCGAATACACGATCGGCGCTACCACCGGCGCCCTTGCGCCATTGGCAACGACGACGGTCGCCGGCTCCGTGCTGTACGCGGCCTGGATCACCGTTGACCCCTCCGGCAAATACGCCTATGCGGCGAACCCCGGCGATAAATCGACAGCCATCTCCCAGTACACCATCGGCGCGAATGGGGTTCTCACGGCCATGAGCCCAGCCTCCGTGGCGGCGACGAGTCCTGGCACCAACGTCCAGGTGGATGCCTCGGGGAAGTACCTTTACATGACGAGCGGGAACGGGGCGGGGGCCACCAACATCGTCACGCAATACCTCATCGGCGCGAACGGGACCCTCTCACCCATGAACCCGGCCACGGTCTATGTGGGATATGGACCCAACGCCATCGTGCTTGTGAAGAAGTAGCCTCCGATCGAACCGTAACAACTTTGGCAGCGCGGGCAGGCCTGACGGACCTGCCCGCGCTCTTGCCGTTGACATCTGCGGGCGATGACGGCCCCGACCGGATGACCTATTGGCGCTCCAGCCCCCGTCGAAGCCACAGTGCATCCGTCCGGGAGTTACGGCCAAACCTAGAGCATTCGCATTGACTGGCTGTCTCTGATTCCGGGGAGGGGCTGATCACGACTCCTCGATTTCCAGCAGCCGCCGCAGGCGGGGCTTGATGGCTCCGAGGCGAAGGGCCGGCAACAGGGCCAATCCCTCCTTGGCCGCGGCCCGGGCTTTTTCGATCAGACCGGCTGCACGGTAGGCCTGGGCCAGGGAGAGGAGGAAGTTGGGCTTCCGGCGATGGGTCTGGGCAACCAGGCGTTCGGCGAACTGGATGGCCAACTCCGGATTCCGGAGCCGGATGGGGAGGACCTTCAGCGTGGCAGCTATGGCGAAGTCCAGTGTCTGAATGGATGCATCGTCAGCCAGGGCGCCCGCTCGCAACGCCGCCATTCCTGAGGCGGCCAACGGCTCGCCAAGGATCGGATCATGCAAGCGTTGCTTGAGTGTGCCGGCAAGCACCTTGTCGAAGGCCTGAGGCAGGACCCAGCCCGGGTTCTTTGGATCAATCGCCACAAGGCGCTGCTGGACCATGATCGAGCGATCCAGCAGTTCGATCGCACGCTGTGTATTCCCCTTTTTATTCTCAAGGTGCGGGTTCAGTCGGGGATCCAGCAAATCGAGGTAGGTCAGCGCCTCGTCCGAGAGTTCGACCGCGAGATCATGTTGGGCGCGGGTGTCCTTGGCGTCGGCCTCCGCAAGAAGCTCCAAGGGACCTCGGGCCTCCTTGAATGCCGCTATGGCGGACTTGTACTCTCGGGCTTCGGTCAGGGCCAACCCCAGCTTGCGGTAGGTGTGGGCCACCCCGCGTTGCGTTGTGGCGCTGCCCTTATCGGCGGCGGCAAGAGCATCCCAGGCAGCCAGCGACTGGTGGTACTCGTCGATGGCTTTCACCGGGTCGGTTTCGACCAGGATGTTGCCGATCTTGAAGTGGTCGATGGCCACCGCCCGCTTCGAGCGGGTGAAGCCGGGATCGACCTTGAGTGCCCAGAGTGAAGATTCAAGCCCTTTACGGTACATCTGGAGGGCGCCTTCAGGATCGCCGAGGCTGGCGACTCCGTTCTGTCCGAGCTGATCGCCCAGACTGCCGAAGGCAGCTGCAGCCTCCGCGATCTGGGCCGCGGCGGGGCCGGGGCCTGCAATCCGCGCGTTGAAAGCGTCGACCGCCGCCCGCATGGACACGATGGATTCCTGGGTCCTCCCAAGGCCAAAGAGGATCTCGCTGCGGGACTGCTCAGCCAGTGCGAGCGCCCCGAGCAATCCGGGGTTGCCCGGGTTGTCCAGGTTGAGTGCTTTCGCGAGGACAAGGGCTTTCTCAAGGCTGACGAGCGCCCCGTCCGGGTCACCGATGTTCTGGTCGTAGGGATTGCCCTGCAGGTTGCCCAGGCGCGTGTAGGCTTCCACCAGTTCAAGCTGGGTCAGCCGATCTCTGGCCACATTCCGGGACATATGGTCAAGATGCTCCAGTACCCGTTCCACGAGGAGATGCCGCACCGGGGTCGAGCCCGGTAATTGCTTGACGGCCTCATCGATCTCCGAGAGCAGGCTGTTGCTCAATTGCCTCATGTCCTGCGAGCTCGCCTCGGCCCTTCGCCGTTCCAGGGTCGCCACCCGGAATTGCCAAAGCACGCCTGCCAGACCAGCCACCAGACTTGCGAACAGCAAAGCCACAGCGCCCAGGGCCAGCCTGTTCCGCCGCATGAACTTGGCAGCCCGATAGCGCAGGGTCCCGTGCCGTGCCATGACCGGGCGTCTTTCCAGGTAGGCCTGGATATCCATGGCGAACTCGTCGACCGACCGGTAGCGTTCTTGCGGTTCCTTGCGCAGAGCCTTGAGGACAATGGCATCCAGGTCAGTATCGAGCCGCTCAGGTGAGAGCGAAACGGCGCTTGGTTTCGGCGGAGGATCGGTACAAACCACCCGCAGCATCTCGGCCGTGGTGCCATCTTTCAATTCGTAGGGCAGAACCTCCGCCAGCAGAAAATAGAGCAGCACCCCGAGCGAATACGTATCCGAAGCGGTCGTGATCGCCTCGCCCAGCACCTGCTCGGGGCTTGCATAGCTCGGCGTGAACGACTGCAATCCAAGCCGGGTGAATTCCGAGGTGGCATTGGGGGCGGGCATCGGGGCCAGAAGCTTGGCCGTGCCGAAGTCCAACAGCTTCGGCGTGCCATCGCTAAGAACCAGAATATTGTCCGACTTCAGGTCCCGATGGACGACGAGGTTCTGATGCGCAAAATGCACGGCAGCGCAGACCTTCTTGAAGAGAAGCAGGCGATCCCGGATGGGTAGGTGGTTTTCCCGGCAGTAGCGCTCGATGGGGAGGCCGTCCACATACTCCATGACTAGATACAAGTCACCATCCTCAGTCACGCCGCCGTCCAGCAGGCGGGCGATGTAGGGATGGACGAGCCCCGCCAAGATCTGGCGCTCCTGCCGGAACCGTTCCTTGAAGAGATCAGAAGCCAGGGGTAGGTCGATGAGCTTGACCGCCACCTGCTGCTGGAACTGCCCGTCGACGCGGTGGGCCAGGTGGACGGCGCCCATCCCACCGCGCGCCAGCAGACGATCAAGCTGGTAGGGGCCGATCCATCGGCCCTGGGATGTGAAGCCCTCTTCCGCGCGTGCCGCGGACGACCATCGCGAAGCCAGCTCCTTCTCCGCCTGATAGGCCTCCAGCAGTGAAAGCACCTCCGTCATGAGGGCAGGGTCATCGTGGCACTGGCTCTCCATAATTGAAGCCTGAGTATCTTCCGGCGCAGCTAGGACCTGGTGAAAAACGAGCTCCATTCGCTGCAGGAAACCAGACGCTTCGTTCTCTGAAGATTCGTGCTCTGAAGACACGGCGGTACTCCAGTGAATTCGATGATGCACTACCAAGACTGCGCAGAGCGGGAGCGGAGTGGCTCAAGCTTTCGAGGGGGTCCTGGGCGTACCCGGGTTCATCCTCCGGTAGAGCCAGGCTTTGGCGAAGCTCAAGTGGCGATCCACCGTGGCTTTTGAGAGATTCATCAAGTCAGCGGTCTCTTCCGCGGTGTAGCCGAGGAAGTAGCGCAATTCGATGAGTTGAACCTTGGTCGCATCGACCTGACCCAGGGCTTCCAGCGCGCTGTCGAGCTCGATCAGCTCCGGGCTGCCAATGCCCACCCACGAAAGGTCGTCGCTGAGCGGGATGTGCTCGGCGGTCCCCCCGCGCCTCTGGGCCTGCTGGCCGCGGGCATGATCGATCAGGATCATCCGCATCACCTTCGCGCAGAAGGTGTAGAAATGGACCCGGTCCTCCCAGTCGGCCTTCCTCTGGTTCCGCAGGCGCAGGTACAGTTCGTGGACGAGAGAGGTCGCCTGCAACACTCCAGGGTCCTTCTCCCGGCGGATATAGGCAGCGGCGACCTCCCGCAGGTGCGAGTAGACCAAGGGCACGAGCTGCTCGAAAGCCTCCGGTTCCCCGTTCTTCCATTTGGCCAGGAGCCGCGTGATCTCGCCAGGTTGCGTTTCCACGGGAAACCCCAGAAGGGTTGCAAAACTCGGGTCGTTTATTCGAGAAGGATGATCGTCCCCATTTTACGGACGGCATGAATGAAGCAGGTGCCATTCCGCGTCCTAAAAATAGCGAGTCATCTCCTATCAAGTTTGCGCTGTCTGGGATGAAGCCGCTCGAAATATCGTCTTTCCCGGCGATCTTGCGGATTTTTTCTAACCCCCTCAACCCTGGAGGCATTATGGGAAAAAGCCTTGGAATCGTTTGGAATACCGGTGACTGGTGCCTGGGAGCCGTGGCCTTCACCCTGATGATGACGGCTTGCGGTGGCGGTGGTGGTGGCGGGTCCAGCCCCGCTCCTCCTCCCCCCACTACCTACACCGTGACCTATAGCGGCAACACCAATACCGGCGGCAGCGCCCCGGTGGACTCGAGCACCTACCAGCAGGGGGCGACGGTTACGGTGCTTGGGAATACCGGGAGCCTCGTGAAGACTGGGAACACCTTCACGAATTGGAACACCGTGGCGGGCGGGACCGGCACGGCGTACACGCCGGGCCAGACCTTCACAATGGGCACGGCCAACGTGACCCTGTACGCCCGG
>CAIXHJ010000026.1 GCA_903919165.1 uncultured Holophagaceae bacterium | reverse complement strand
TGGATGATCTCGCCGATGGCGATGGTGGCGATCGCGAAGTAGTGCCCCCGCAATCGGAAACACGGATAGCCGATCAGTAGCGACAGCACCATGGCCACCACGACCCCGCCCAACAGCCCCAGCCAGGGATTCACGCCAAAAGCCGTCTGGAGCACGCTCGACGTGTAGGCGCCGGCCCCGAAGAAAACCGCATGCCCCAGCGAAATCTGCCCGCAATACCCGGCCAGGATGTTCCACGCTTGGGCCAGCAGGGCGTAGAGAAGGATCTTGATCCCGATATCGCGATGGTACGGCATCCGGAAGAACACCGGGAAGAGCAAGGCCCCCACGATGAGGAGACCCATCAGGACGAGCCCGATCGTCCGGCGTGAAGACCTCTCCCGTTCTCGCTTTATCGCCTCCGCCGATCCCGTCGTCTCCATTAGAACTTCCCGAAGAGGCCCTGCGGCCGGATGAGGACCACGATCAGATAGATCAGGAACACCGCCACGTACTTGAAGGCCGGCGCGATCAGGAGGCCTCCCAGGACCTCGATGAGCCCGATGATGATCCCCGCGGCGAGCGATCCCGGAATGCTGCCGAATCCGCCCAAGGCCACGGTGACGTAGGCAATCAACCCGAAGAGACTGCCGACGTACGGGAACACATAGAAGAAGCTGGCCAAAAAGGCGCCCGCCACCCCGACGCAGGCCGAGCTGATCCCCCAGCCCAGCGTGAACATCCGCTCTGTGTTGATGCCCATCAGCGATGCCGCCTGCCGGTCCTGCGCCGTCGCCTCCAGGGCCATCCCCGTCTCGGTCTTGGTGATGAACCAGTAGAGGAAGGCGAAGGCGGCGAGCGACGCCCCGGACGCGACGAGCTGCGGCAGCCCGACGGAGATCCCGAAGATCTTGATCGGTCCCTGGACCAGAGGGTGGGCCACCTGGCGGAAGTCGGGGGTCCAGAGGAACTGCGCCGCGGCGCGGAGGAAGATGCCCAGGCCAAAGGTGGCAAAGATCTGGGCCAGCATGGGCGCGCCCAGGATCCGCCTGATGATGCCCTTGTGGACCAGCCACCCGAGCAGGAAGAGCACCGCGCCGCAGATCGGCACGCTGAACAGCGGGTCGATGCCGAAGAGGGTGTACATCCAAAAGGCGGTGTACATGCCCAGCATCAGGAACTCGCCGTGGGCGAAATTCACGATTTCCATCAGCCCGAAGATCAGCGAGAGCCCCGCAGCGATCAGGGCGTACAGGCACCCCATCAGGAACCCACTCATGATCCCCTGGATCAGGACTTCGGTGGATGGGATATTGAACATGGATATGAAACGGGGGTGGAATCAGCCGGAGGCGGACTCCACCCCCAAATCCTCCTGTGCGTGCCCGGCGGCTACTTGCGCTGCGACCACGCCGGGGTCGGGTAGATCGCGTTCTTGGTGGCCAGGTCGAACGGGTACACCGTGTGGTAGGTGCCATCCTGCAGTTGCCGCAGGATGGCCCGCACGCCGATGTTCTGCCCCTTCTCGTCGAACTTCACCCCAGTCCAGGGCATGACAAGCTGTTCCGGCGGAGTATTCGTCTCCTGTAGTGCCTTCTGGATGGCGGCAGGGTCAGTGGAACCGGCTCGGTTAATGGCGTCCGCCAGCGTCATGAACGCGGTGAAGGCCCGCGCCGAGACATCGGCCATGTCGCGCGCCCCCGAGAGCTTCTTGAACATGGCATCAATCGCAGGAATGAGGGGCTTCTTGGCGGCGAGGTCCAGGGCGAAGGGCGCCCGGGTGATGGCCCCTTCGGCCTCCTTGCCCATCTCCGTCACGAATTTCGGATCGGTGTAGCCCGCGTCTTGGGCGATGAGCAGCTTGGGGTTGTAGTCCAGGTTCCGCATCGTCCGGGTGAGCAGGATCGCATCCGACGTGTAGAGGCTGGGCAGAAAGACGTCGGCATTGGCCGACTTCATCCGCCCGACCTCGGCATCCAGACTCGTCGTCCCAGAGCGGAAGGGGACGCGCGCCGCCACCGTGTACCCGTACTTCTTGGCCAGCTCTTCCTGGGCCTTGGCGCTGTCCGTGCCGAAGGTGGTGTCTTCGTTCAGAATCGCCACGCTCTTGAACTGGACGTTCTGCTTCTTCTCCAGATCCTTCATGAAGTCGAACATCACCTGGCTGAAGTGAATATCGTGCGGGCTGGTCCGGAAGAACCACTTGTAGCCCCGCTCCGTCAGCGCCGGGGAGGACGAGTCCGCGTTGACGAAGGGGATGCCCATCCGCTCGGCCACCTGACTGGCGGTGGTCGTCACGGCGGACTGATAGGCGCCGAAGAGAGCGACCGCCTTCTCCTGGGTGATCAGGCGCTCCGCCTCGGCCTGGCCGACGTCCGCCTTGCCCTGGGTGTCGACGGCCACAATCCGGATCTTGGCCCCGTTCAGCCGAGAGAGCCCCTTCGATTTGGCCAGGGGCAGATCGATGCTGGCCCCGTTGTTGATGATGTCCAGCGCCACTTTGATGATGTTGATCGCGTCAATCCCGATCTGGGCCGAGGGACCAGTCATCGGATACAGCACGCCGATGACAACGTCCTTCGCCTGCGCGTGGGCGAATCCTGTGAAACCCAGCACCATCCCGATCAGGGCCACCGCCGCCAGGAATCCTCCGAGCCTCTTCTGTATCCGCATGATCCCTCTCCCTTCCTGAAGGTCACACTCTCGACCGCTTCACACCTCGCGCCGTATGGCGCCTACGATGCCACGAGTTCCTCGTTCCGAAGATCCGTGATGAACATGTACCCCGGGGCGTGCGTCAGCATCAGCGGAGGCTTGGCCTGCATCGCGACTGCCTGTGGCGTAACCCCGCAGGCCCAGAACACCGGGACCTCACCATGCCGGATTGTGACCGGGTCGCCGAAGTCCGGCTTCGCCAGATCCCGAATACCGATGATCGCCGGATCGCCCACGTGCACGG
>CAIXHJ010000025.1 GCA_903919165.1 uncultured Holophagaceae bacterium | reverse complement strand
TACCTGAAGGTCGCCTGCCAGACCTGTCACATTCCCGCCTTCGCCCGTGGAACACTACCGACGAACACCTTCTGGGACTGGGCCACATCCGGTCGTCTGAAGGACGGCCGTCCTTACGAAGAGAAGGATGCCAACGGCTGGCCCACCTACACCAGCATGCGCGGCAAGATGGTGTGGGAGCGGAACGTCAAGCCGAACTACATCTGGTACAACGGCAACCTGAAATTCACCCGGTTGACAGATGCCATGCCAGCCACGCGTCCGGTCGTGCTGAATCCGGCGGAAGGCTCCTACGGCGATCCCAACGCCAAGATCTGGCCCTTCAAGTTCCACGAGGCGACCCAGCCCTACGACCCTGTGAACAACAGGTTCGTGGCGCCTTTCACGGACGGCCCTCCCGGCAGCGGTGCCTACTGGGGCGACTGGCAGATGGACGTCGCCATCAAGAAGGGCATGGAAACCGCAGGCCTCCCCTACAGCGGCAATTACGATTACGTCCGCACCACCATGCTGTGGCCGATCACCCACATGGTCGCCCCCAAGGAACAAGTCCTCAAATGCACGGAGTGCCATGCCCGAAAAGGCCGTCTTGCGGAAATCCAGGGCCTCTATCTCATCGGCCGCGACCGGGGCACCGGCGTCGATTTCATCGGCTTTGCCGTGATCATCCTGACCATCCTCGGCGTGGGTATCCACGGCGTCATTCGCTACCTTCACGGACGCCACTAGGAGGCACCATGCGACGCATTGTTCTGTATGAAAGATACGAACGCTTCTGGCACTGGGCCCAGGCTCTGCTCATCATCACGATGATGCTGACCGGCTTCGAAATCCGGGGCCTGCTTCCGCACCTCTTTGGCTTCCAGAGGGCCGTCACCGTCCACAATGTCCTGGCCGTCACGCTGCTGACCCTCATCGTGTTCACGATCTTCTGGCACGTCACCACGGGCGAGTGGCGCCAGTACATCCCGACCCGGAAGTTCCTTCGAGAGATGGTCGCCTTCTACCTCACGGGCATCTTCAAGGGAGCTCCCCACCCGGTGAAGAAACACCGGATGGCCAAGCTGAATCCCCTGCAGCGCCTGGCCTACTTGGGCTTCAAGGTCATGATCATCCCGGTGCAGATCACAACTGGCGCCCTCTACTACTTCTATCCGAACTTGCAGCATGCGCTGGCCTGGTCTCCCTCGGCCCTCTGGTTCATCGCCGTGGTCCATGTGCTCGGTGCCTTCGGCCTCGTGGCCTTCCTGTTCGGGCACGTCTACCTGACCACCACCGGCCATACGCCCACAACCAACATCAAGGCGATGATCGTCGGCTGGGAAGACCTGCCTGACGACGAATACTTCGATGAGGGCTAGGGTCTGCCTTCATTCGCAAGCGTCCCTTCCCAACGCCAACTCCAAAAATCGGAGGTAATCATGAAGCATTCCACGTTGTCCCGCATCCTGTGGCTGGGCGCAGTCACTGGGATCGCCATGGCCGGTGATCCGGTGCCCGCACCTCGCCCCGCGTCTGCCAAGATCTGCCTCACCTGCCACGCGACGCCCGCTGGCCAGTTGCGAGGTACCTTCGACATCCTGGCGATCCCGAGTTCGTCCTTTCAGATCAAGCTCGACGAGAGTGCGGAAGTCCTCCGCTACGACAAGGCCGCCTTAAAGGTCATCTCTGACGAGAAGGGCGCTACGCTCGACGCCACCTTGATGAACATCAAGAAGGGGCACGAAGTCCGAGTCGAATACACCGAGAAGGATGGTGTGAAGACCGCCACCTTGGTGGCCGTGAAGCAGGCCGTGAAACTAGCGGCAAGCGATACAGTGAGCCTCGACGAGGTCCAGAAGTTGGTGGCCCTGGGGCCCGAGAAGGGAAAGTACTTCCTCTTCGATTCCCGCCCCGCGCCCCGGTTCCAGGAAGGCAACATTCCCACAGCAATGAACATGCCCTTCCCTGCCTTCGACAAGTTGGTCGACAAACTGCCGAGTGACAAGCAGGCGCTCGTGATTTTCTACTGCAGTGGCAAGACCTGCAACATGAGCCCTGGCGCCCTCGCCAAGGCCAAGAAGCTCGGCTACACCAACGCCAAGGTGTTCATCGACGGCATGCCGGGCTGGTATTCGAAGAACTTCGGCGTGGTTGCTCCCAAGTCCTTCAAGGAGACCTTCCTCGACAAGGACATGCCGGCCATCGTTCTGGATCTTCGTTCCGATGTCGAGAAGGGTGCGCTCAAAGGAGCCGTGGCACTGGCCCCGAGGAACACGATGGAACTGCTGAAGACCTTCCCTCCGGCCAAACTCAAGCCCCCTGTCCTGCTGGTGGATCAAGATGGCGGCGAGTCCGCCCGCAAGACTGCTCTGGAAATCGCCAGGGCCGGTTACCCAGGAGTGAACGTCCTTGAGGGCGGTTTCAATGCCTGGCAGGCGGCGGGTCTCCCGGTGGTCCAGGGCAAGCTGGCTACGAAAGTGGCTTATGTTGCAAAGCCACGTCCCGGCTCCATCTCCAACGAGGAATTCACCCGACTGGCCAATCTCGCGCCCGAGCAACGCAAAGGCGCCTTGATCCTAGACGTTCGCAATCCAGATGAAACCAAGGATGGCATCATCAAGGGCGCCCTGGTCATCCCCGAGCCCCTGCTGTCCTCGCGATTGGCGGACCTTCCCAAGGACAAGAACCTGCTGGTGGTCACCCATTGCTCCACGGGCATCCGGGCTGAACTCGCCTACCACCTGCTGAAGGAGAGGGGATACAGTGCCAGGTTCCTGAACGCAGAGATCACCATCATCGACACCGGTGAATTCACCATCGACTGAGCCCACGATTCGTGGTTGGAGTCACCTGGACCACACGACGGCACGTCCCACTGAATCGGAATGTAAGATGAGGACCCGAGCTAAGCCATCGCGGCCGCTCGGGTCCTTCGCCAACACTGGCGCCCCTCCCACGGATGGAATCGTGGGCGTCGACGTGGAAGGAACACTCCGGAACCTGGGCAGACTTGCCCGACCCGGCATGGCCGAGGTGGACCGCCCTGGGCTCCTGATCATGCAGGACAAGCACAAAACAGCAGGTGGACATAATTTTAATAGATATATATGATTGTATGGTTGTTTTATTTAGTTGAGGTGTGGTCATGCTGCCTTTGTCGCTCACCGTCGGCCATGCCATCCGCCTGCTACGGTGCCTGGACGAGCCTGGCGGGCAGCGCATCCTGGTGGAATCCGTGGCTGCATGTACAGGCATCTCCAAGGCCTACCTTGGTAAGATCACCCATCGCCTCGGGCGGCAGGGTTTTGTGGATAGCCTGCGTGGGCACCATGGCGGGGTGGTGCTGGCACGACCGCTCCGGGAGATCACCCTCGAGCAGGTCTCCGCTGCCGTGGATGGCACGGAGTGGCGCTCGCGATGCCTCCTCGGGCTGCTGGGATGCACCGACGAAACCCCCTGCGTCCTCCACGCCTACTGGCAGAAGACCCGAAAGGAGATCTTCGATCAGCTTGCCAAGGTGACCCTGGAGGACATGAGCCGGCACCACGATCCGGGCGTCGAGCGCTGCATTGCCTTGAGATTGGGACAAGTGGCTGACCGGTAGGCAAAGTACCCCGCTGTCGATAAAAGGCTGGCATGACCGGTGGCCATGGGGTCAGGCCTGATCCCTGGCGGCTGTAGCGAGGAAAACGGGATAGTCCCTCCCGCCTTTATGGGTCGTTGTGGCCGTTTCTATCCTAACTTCTTGGAATCCGGCGTCCTCCAGCCAGATTTTGACCTGTTCCCGAGCGAAGCCCTTGTGCTGCACTCCCGAAGCCTCTTCATGGAAGCTGCCGTCCTCTTGGTCCAGGTCAGCGAGGGCAACGCCGCCTCCCGGGTGGAGGTGCCGCAGGAACTGGCGGAACAGGTCGGGCACATCGGCAATGTGATGCAGGGTCATGCAACTGACGATGAGGTGGTAGGGGCCGCCGAGGTTCCCGGTCCCGGTGACATCCAATGCCTGCAACCCGACAGTTATCCCCTGGGCTTCAGCCTTTCCGGCTAAGGTCTTCAGCATCCCGGACGAGGTGTCAGCCCCGGTGATCGAGCCGACGTTGCGGGCCAAGGCCAGCGTCAGAAGACCGGTGCCACAGCCGAAATCCAGGACGCTCCATGCACGGGAAAGGGATAACCGGGACGAGATGGCCTCTGCCACGGCCCGGGCAAGTTGAACCCGCCGGTCCGAGAGATCCCATGTCGCCGCAGCCTGATCAAACCGCCCTGTTCCTGTCATGGAGCCCTCCATCCTATGGCGCCGCCATTCCATGGTTACCATTCACCCGCACGTTGTGGTGCGGGAGACGGACCCGGTGGCCAATGCTCAAGGGGCGTCCAGCCCCTTGGCCAGACTGATAAGCAAGCGTTCGAATGCGTTTGGTCCCATCTTGGATGGCCGCCGCGAAGGTACCACCGAACCGTTCGCAGAACTCACAGTCCTGGAGATGGGCAGCGAGCTGGGCCCGGCATTCAGATGGCAGGTCTCATGGGACCCGTTAGGAACCCCGGCTCCATGGTGGACTTGGTTTCAGGAGCTCGCACCAAAGGTCCCCGGCATCTGTACGGCCACGATCTCCCCGCGAGCGGTGATCTGGCCCCAGGCGGACACGGTGGCCTCGACCACCACGCGCCTTCCCTTGATCTCCATCACCCGACCACGGATCTCCAGTTCCGCGTCGATCGGAGTCGGGGCCAGGTAGTCCACATGCAGGGTGGCTGTCACAAAACGGTAGGCGGGCAGGCTGTCCATAGGCCGCTCCTCCAGCCGGTACATCGCGGCCGCGGCGGTACCTGTGCCATGGCAGTCCATCAGGGAGGCGATGAGCCCCCCATAGACGTACCCCGGAATGGCCGTGTGCTCGGCACGGGGGCGGAATCGTGTTACGGACTCATCCCTTTCCCAATAGGTGCGGATCCGCAATCCATGTTCATTCAAACTTCCACAGCCATAACAGTGCGAGACATTCTCGGGATAGAAGTCCTGAAATGCGGACTGGATCACATGGCCTCCATGGGTTGCATTCGAAAGGAAAAGTCCCGGCTCGGGGTCGAAGAGCCTCTCTTCAGGTTTCCAGTCCGCCATCCTCATGCTACATGGGAGACTCGCAGGCAAAGGGGACAGGATGGGTGCCCTTCCACATGGCATAGCGGCGGTACCCGCCCGTGAAGCTGACACCTTGAAGCCCTGCTGAGACCGCACGGCCCAGGCACAGATCGACGCCTTGCCGCACCAATATTCTTCGACTAAACGGGCATGTCTTTGCTGAACCGTGGGGATTCATCCGGACTGTCTCCTCGAAAGCTGGTGTGTGGTGACAACAGATTCCCATCTCGGTCCGGATGAACAACCCCCTTGGCACTTGCACCTAGGGCGTCGACACTCACACCACACCTCCGCCCTGGACACTCTTCGAAGAACAACCCTCAACCCACTGCTGGACAAAGGCTTGTCCCGCGTCCAGCATGGGTTCATGCGCGCCCCCACAACCATCCTCCTGGTGGATGACGAGCCGGGTATCCGCCGATCCCTGGGCGAAGCCCTGAAGGACGAGGGCTATCACGTGGTGAAGGCCGAGCGGGGCGAGCAGGCCATCGACCTGCTGAACAACCCGGACGGCGAGGGCCTCCAGCTCATGCTGCTGGACGTCTGGCTCCCGGGCCAGGATGGTCTGGAAACCCTGAAGCAGGCCCGGCAACTCCGGCCTGACCTGCCTGTGGTGATGATCTCGGGCCACGCCAGCATCGACACGGCCATGCAGGCCACCAAGCTCGGCGCCTTCGACTTTCTCGAAAAGCCCATTGACCTCGACCGCCTGCTCCTGGTGGTGGGCAATGCCCTCCGGCAGTCGAAACTGGAGCAGGAAAACCAGCGGCTGCTGGCCGAAGTGGAGGGCGGCCGTTTCTTCCTGGCGGACAGCTCTGCCATGAAGCGGCTCATGGCCGACGTGGCCCTGGTGGCGCCCACCGAAGGCCGCGTGTTGCTCACCGGCGAGAATGGCAGCGGCAAGGAGGAAGTGGCCCGCCTCCTCCATGCGCAGAGTTCGCGCAGGGACGCGCCCTTCGTCGAAGTGAACTGCGCGGCCATCCCCGAGGAACTCATCGAGAGCGAGCTCTTCGGCCATCAGAAGGGCGCCTTCACCGGCGCCGTGCGGGACCAGAAGGGCAAGTTCCGCGAGGCGGACGGCGGCACCCTCTTCCTCGATGAAGTGGGCGACATGTCGCTCAAGACCCAGGCCAAGGTGCTGCGCGCCCTGCAGGAGGGCCGCGTGGAACCCGTCGGCGGGGGCGGTGCCGTGGGTGTGGACGTCCGCATCATCACGGCCACCAACAAGGACCTGGCCGGCGAGATCACCCGGGGCCGTTTCCGGGAGGACCTCTACTTCCGCCTGGCGGTGGTGCCTCTCCGCATTCCCCCCCTCCGGGAGCGCCCCGAGGACATACTGCCCCTGGCTGAGGCTTTCATCAGCCGCATCGCCCGCCAGTACGGGCGTCCGCCCAGACATCTGGGCCCCGAGGCCAAGGACACGCTGCTGCGCCACGACTGGCCCGGCAACGTGCGCGAACTGAAGAACCTCATGGAGCGCGCCGTCATCCTGGGCCGCGGCAGCGAGATCGGCCCCCGTGACCTGGGCCCCCTGGCCGCCCGCCACCTCGCGGATCAGGATCCCTTCTCCTTCCCCGAATTCACCAGCATCAAAGACGCCAAGGACTGGTTCGAGACCCAGTACCTCCAGCGAGAGATGCGGCTCCAGAACGGCAACATGACCCGCGTCGCCGAGCGCGTGGGCATGGATCGCTCCAACCTCTACAAGCGCCTCAAGACTCTGGGCATCGAGCCCAGAGAAAGCTAGGCCATGACGGACCGGAAGTGGTTCAAAATCGGAGATGCCGCCGCCCTCGTCGGCGTCGGACCCACGGATCTGCGCTACTGGGAAGACGTCATCCCTGATATCACGCCCCGACGCAGCAAGGGCAACCTCCGCTACTACCATGTGGACGAACTCCCGCGCCTCAAGCGCATCAAGGGCTGGCTG
>CAIXHJ010000024.1 GCA_903919165.1 uncultured Holophagaceae bacterium | reverse complement strand
GGACAGGCTGGCAGCCGTAAGGAGCCTTGGGCGGGGAAGACACGGCCACTCACACGACGGCCTTCCTCGGCAGCCTTTTTCCCCTTCTTATCTTTCCCCCCTTGACACCGCTATCCTGTACGCTGGATACTCTGACGCGGCGAGACATGCTGGCGCGCGTGGGTCGGCGGGGCCGGAGTCAAGGCGCTCGCAGGACAGCCCTAGGTGCCATCGCTGTGCCAGCCGCGAAGAGCGAGATCGATCACCTCGTTGACGCTGCCTCGAACAAGGAGGAAAAGCATGAAGCCGCTCAAGTGTGTGGGTCTCTTACTCCTGGGAGGGTTGCTCGTGGCGGCAGGCCTTGTCTCCCCAGGCCTCGCTGGCCAGGCAGAGCGGGTCATCACCATCGCCCAGTACGCCGATGCGGTGAGCCTGGATCCGCAGCACACCAACGACAATGCCTCCTATTCCATCGAGAAGCCCATGATCGAGGGTCTGATCGGCTTCAACGAGAAGATGGAGCAGATCCCCCAGCTCGCTGAAAAATGGGATGCCTCTCCCGATGCCCGCGTGTACACCTTCTACCTGCGCAAGGGCATCAAGTTCCACGATGGCACCCCCTTCAACGCCGCGGCGGTCAAGGCCAACTTCGATCGCGTCCGCAATCCCGAGAACAAGCTGCGGCGCTACACCCTCTACAAGGTCATCAGCCAGATCGACGTGCTGGATGATTACACGGTTCGCTTCACCCTCTCCGAGCCGTTCGGGGCCATGATCGCCACCTTCGCCCACCCGGCGGGCGGCATCAACAGCCCCGCCGCCGTGCAGAAGTACGGCCAGGACTACGAGAAGAACCCCGTGGGCACGGGCCCGTACAAGTTCCAGGAGTGGGTGCCCAACGACCACATCACCCTGGTCAAGAACCCCGACTACTGGGACAAGGCCAACGAGGCCAAGGTCGACAAGATCATCATCAAGCCGGTACCCGAGGAGGGGACGCGCATCGCCATGCTCCAAAAGGGCGATGCCCAGTTCATCAACTTCGTCCCCTACATCCAGGCCGATGTTGTCAAGGCGGACCGGAACCTCAGCCTGGCGTCTACCGAGGCCATCTACACCTTCTGGGTGACCATGAACGTCCAGAAGAAGCCCTTCAATGACCTCAGGGTGCGCCAGGCCTTGAATTACGCCGTCGACAAGCAGGCCGTCATCAAGGCGGTCCTGCGGGGCCAAGGGAAGCCGGCCGATTCTCCCCTGGCGCCCCGGGTCTGGGGCTACACCCCGGTGAAGACGTACCCGTATGACTTGGCCAAGGCCAAGGCCCTCCTGGCCGAGGCGGGCTATCCGAACGGCTTCAAGGCCGTCCTGCGCGGGAACAATCAGACAGACACCAAGGATGCCATGGTGGCCATCCAGGGCCAGCTCAAGCAGGTGGGTGTGGACGTCGAGGTCCTCTCCTTGCCGGTTGCCGCCCTCAGCGCGGAGCGATTCTTGCCCCCGGCGGAGAACAAGGGGGAGATGGACTTTGCCGGCTGGTCCCCCTCCACCGGCGATGCCGACTGGGGCATTCGCCCCCTGCTGACCAAGGAGAACTGGCCACCCACCAACTTCACGATCGGCTTCTACACCAACCCCAAGGTCGAGGAGGCGATAAAGGCCGGCCTCGAGACGGCCGACGCGGCCAAGCGCAAGGCCGCATACGCCGTGGCCCAGCGGGTCATCATGGACGATTGCCCCTGGATCTTCCTCTGGGTGAACAACCTGCTTGGCGGCAGCCGCGCCAATGTGGGCGGGATCTCACTACAGCCGGACGCGATCGGATTCTACCGATCCGTGTACTACAAGTAACGGCTGCACACCTGGGAAAGGAAACCGGAAACAGGTCGGGGGGAGACGAGGGCCAGGCACCCAGTTCCCGTCTCCCCCCTGCCCGTCTCCTCGTGATCCATGCTACGCTACATCCTCAGCCGCCTGCTCTACATGACCCCCATCCTCTTCGGGGTCTCCCTTGTGATCTTCCTCATCCTCCACCTGGTCCCCGGCGATCCGGCGCGCCTGGTGGCCGGGCTCGACGCGACGCAGGAGGATGTGAAGGTCATCCGATCCAGCCTGGGCCTGGATCGCCCGCTGCCGGTCCAGTACCTCTCCTGGCTGGGCAATGTGTCCCACGGCGATCTGGGACGCTCGACTAGGACGCATCGGCCGGTGACGCAGGAGCTGCGCCTCACCTTTCCGGCCACGGTGGAGCTGACCCTGAGCGCCACCGTCATTGCCGTCTTTCTCGGCGTGGCCGCGGGAACGATCGCGGCCGTGCGGCGCAACTCCATCTTCGATTACAGCAGCATGGTGGTGGCCCTGCTGGGGGTGTGCACCCCTTCCTTCTGGCTGGGCCTCATGCTCATGCTCGTGTTTGCGGTGAAACTTGACCTCCTCCCCACCACGGGTCGCGGTGGCCTGGAGAATCTGGTGCTGCCGGCCGTGACCCTGGGCGCCGGGGCGGCGGCGATCATCGCAAGGGTGACACGCTCCTCCATGCTGGAAGTGCTGGGCATGGACTACATCCGCACGGCGCATGCGAAGGGCTTGGCCGTCCGGGCGGTGGTGCTCCGCCATGCGGTGAAGAACGCGCTGATCCCCGTGATCACCGTCATCGGGCTGGAGTTCGGCTACCTTCTGGCCGGGGCCGTGGTGACGGAGACCGTCTTTGCCTATCCCGGGGTAGGGTGGCTGCTGGTCGAGGCGATCGGCTTCCGCGACTATCCGGTGATCCAAGGGGCGCTGCTCTTGCTGGCCCTGCAGTTTGCGCTGGTGAATCTGGTCGTGGATGTACTCTACGCCTTTGTAGACCCGCGGATCTCCTATGGATAGAGGCCAGTACTCGCAGGACCAAGGGGGGGTGAGTCAGCCGACCTTGGATGCGCTCGCGGTGGTGTCCGGCTCCGCGCGCGAGTCGCGGAGTCTGTGGAGCGATGCTCGCTCGCGTCTGCTGCGCAACCCAGTGGCCATGGCCGGTGGCGCTGTTTCGATCTTGCTGATCCTCGTGGCGTTTGCCGCCCCCTACATCGCCCCCTACGATCCGGTCCACCAGGATTTGGCCAACTCGCTGGCCGGACCCTCGATGACGCACCTGGCCGGCACTGACGTCCACGGGCGAGACATCTTCAGCCGCATCATCTACGGGACCCGAATCTCCCTGCGGATCGGCTTTCTGGGGATGCTGCTGGGGTGCGTGGCGGGGGTGATACTCGGCCTGGTCGCCGGCTATTACGGCGGCTGGTGGGACACGGTCATCATGCGCCTGATGGACGTGCAGCTGGCCTTCCCGGGGCTCCTGGTGGCCATCTGCATCATCGCCATCATCGGGCCGGGGCTGGAGAACGTCATCCTGGCCGTAGGCATCTTCTCGGTGCCCCTGTTCGCCAGGGTGACGCGGGGGCAGATACTCTCCCTCAAGGAGCAAGAATTCATCGTGGCGGCACGGATGCTGGGAGCGCAGGACGGCCGCATCATGCTGAGTCATCTCCTGCCCAACGCCGTGGCACCCCTCCTGGTCCTCTGCACCCTGCGCATCGCCACGGCCATCCTCACTGCGGCCAGCCTCAGCTTCCTGGGGCTAGGAGCACAGCCGCCCATCCCCGAGTGGGGCGCCATGCTTAGTGACGGCCGCGCCTACCTGAGCATCGCCCCCCACGTGGCCACCACTCCCGGTCTGGCCATCCTGATCACGGTACTTGCCTTCAACCTGCTCGGCGACGGCCTGCGCGATGCCTTGGACCCACGACTGAAGGCGTAAACGGGACCCGAACCAATCCGCCATGCGACAACACACGGTAGCCGTGTCCCGGACGCGTCCGGCGTCGAGGGAGAACCGGGCCCGGGTCTCGACCTGTTTCCCTATGTAATGGAGTGCAGCAATTCATGGAGCGCCTGCCGCTGATCGGGGGTGAGGTCGGGAAAGTTCACCCCGTGGAGAATGCCCTCCCCCTTCTGTCTGAGGGCGGCGGCCCAGATCACCACTGCGCCGACGGCGAGGCCTCCGTGATCCGTCTGGAACAGGAGT
>CAIXHJ010000023.1 GCA_903919165.1 uncultured Holophagaceae bacterium | reverse complement strand
CCCGCCTGCGCCGAGATGCTGAGCAGAAAAGTCGCAGAAGAAGATAACGATGACACTCCAAGAATTGATGTCTCTTTGGTTGTGTCATGGCAATCCAATTCTCCAAACAATTACGGGACGGATGAGACTTGATTCAAGGACTGATTTCCGCCTGAGTCTGACTGTAATTCAGGAACCTAACAACCAAGGGCCTGCCTCTGAATAGGGAGGTCGTGGGCCGGTTGGTTGGCAGAGCTTTGTCAGGCTCAGATGAGGATCTGGACCCGGTGAGTGATTACCTGGCAGGGTGGTGACGTTTGCCCTGGCAAGAATTTCGATTTTGAAGGAAACTGAGACTCTGTTCCATCTTGTGGGACAGTCGGTTAGAATTTTGGTAACTGAAAGGTAACTTTGGATTCCGATAGTCATTACAAACATTGAAATAAAGGAGGTTGTAAAAAATGTCCAACTACCCCGAACCCATGGTCGCCCCCATGCGCGAGGAACTTGTCCAGGTCGGCTTCAGGCAGTTAATGACTCCTGCCCAGGTGGACGAGGCCCTGCTGCAGCCCGGTACCACCCTGTTGGTGGTGAACAGCGTCTGCGGCTGTGCCGCCGCGGGAGCCCGGCCCGGCGTGACCGAGGCGCTGCGATCCCGGGGACTGCATTTCGACCACCTGGTCACCGTCTTCGCCGGGGTGGAGAAAGATGCCACGGCCCAGGCGCGGGAATACTTCGAGGGCGCCATGCCCACCAGTCCCCAGGCCGCCATCTTGAGGGACGGGCAGCTGGTTCACTTGATGCAACGCCAGGATTTCCTGGGCCATAGTCCTGAAGAGATCGCCGCCACCCTTAGCGCCGCTTACCGACAGACCATCACCGTGGGCTGATGTGGACATGAAGTAGGCTAGGGGTGGAGATTCCGCATGCTCAAACCCCTCTCCCACTTCAGGATCGTGGACCTTTCCTGTGTACTCGCTGGCCCCTTCTCCACCCAGCTCCTGGCGGATTTCGGCGCCGAAGTGCAGAAGCTGGAGCCCCCCGAGGGCGATCCCACCCGGGGCTGGGGCCCCCCTTTCGAAGATGGCGATACCGGTGAAAGCGCCTATTTCCGGAGCGTCAACCGGGGCAAGCGCAGCCGCACCATCGACCTTCACACCGAAGTGGGCAAGGCCAGCCTCTTCGAACTGCTGAAGGAGGCTGATGTCCTGGTCGAGAACCTCCAGGTCGATTCCGCCGACCGTCTCGGGCTGGGCTGGAAGCGCCTCCATGCGAAATTCCCGAAGCTCATTTTGGCTTCGGTTCGAGGCTTCGCCTCGGATGTCGCCGCGTCCCGCCGGGCTGGCTACGACTTCATCATCCAGGCCGAAAGCGGCTGGATGGCCATCACCGGAGAGCCTGGAGGCCGTCCCATGAAGGTTGGCGTGGCCCTTGTGGACGTGCTGGCGGGACTCTACTGCGCCAATGGCATCCAGGCCGCGCTGCTGCATCGTGAGCGGACGGGCGAAGCCCTCCACATCGAGGTGCCGCTGATGGAAGCCGCACTCGCGGGTCTGGTGAATGTCGCTTCCGACTCCCTGATGACGGGCGAGGCCCCGAGACGCTGGGGCAATGCCCATCCCCATATCGTGCCCTACCAGACCTTCCGATGCAGCGATGGCGACGTGGCCATCGGCGTGGGCAGCGATCGCCAGTTCGAAGTACTGGCCATGTGGCTGGGGCTCGACCTGGAGGTTCACCCGGAATGGAAGAAGAACCGGGGCCGCGTGAAGGATCGCGTGAAGCTCGTCTCCCTCATCGAAGCCCGCACCCGGACTGGTACCGTGGAGGAAGTGCTCGCCGTCTGTGAAGCCAATGCCATTCCCGCCAGCCGCGTTCGCAGCGTGGACGAGGTGCTGTTCCGCCAGGGCGGTACCCTTCACAACCTTCTGCAGCCTCTGTTCGAGGAGGAAACCAACACCATGTTGCCGACCCTCGCCACTCCCATCCTGTTCAATGGCGAACGGGCCTGTTCCCCCTTGCCTCCGCCCCGCTGGACTCCATGAAGCGGACCCCGCGCCTCGTCCCTCTCGGGGCCAGACTGCCAAACCAACAGGCCGAGGCCAGGCTGCGCCAGGCCTGGCAGTTCGTCGTCGGTCAGGCGCTCGCGGACCGCACCCGTCCCCTGCGGGTGGAGCGGAACGTCCTCATCATGGGTTGCTGGGAACTCTCCCGCATCGCGACCCTCCGGGAGGCTGCCGCGGCCGTCTGGCCCCAGATGCGCGACCGCATCCACCGTGCCCTTGGCCTGAGCCTCATGGGGCTCCAGATCGTACCCTGCGATCCACCTGCTGAGGTCCCCGAACACACGAAAGATCCCGATCCCCTCCGTCGTGCGCTGCGCCTCCTCGAAGCCCGCCATCGGGAACGAGTCCGACTTGGACTCGAATCCGACGAATAGCCCGACTGGACGCCCCCCTGGGTTTCCAGTAAAGTCAAACCTTCGTCGGGGCGTGGCTCAGCCTGGTAGAGCGCTCGGTTCGGGACCGAGAGGTCGGAGGTTCGAATCCTCTCGCCCCGACCAGGTATCCGCAGGGCCCCCCTCGGGGTGCCCTGCGGATACCTGCATGGATGAGGATTCGGACCTCCGAGTGGGCTCGTGGAGACAGCGCGGGGCGCTGCCGGAGCAAGACCGGCGGCTGGCAGCGCCAGACGCGGGTCGAATCCGTCCATGGTGGGTCAGAGCAAGATACGGAGAAGCGGCCTGCTTCCCCCACGCTAGATGCTCAAGCCGATGGGTGCCCGGCTCGGCAGTGTCCCCCAGCGGTGCGGGGCCCCTGGTCAGACCGTGGTTAGACGAGGGGCAAACCTGCCATCCTGCACATGCCCGGCGTTCGTGACCCGCGCCGTTCCATCTCCCGAGCTACAATGATTTGGTTCCGCCCGCCGGGCGGGGAGCCCACTCGATGACCGATGTCTGCACCGTCATGACCACTTGTGGCAGCGAGGAGACAGCCCTCACCATCTCCGCCGCCCTGGTGGACCAGGCCTACGCCGCCTGCGTGAACATCCTCCCCGGCATCAAGAGCTACTACTACTTCAAGGGCGAGACTCACCTGGACGAGGAGGTCATGCTGATCATCAAGACCACCCGGGAGCTCTTCCCCCTGGTGTCCGAAGTGATCACGGATCTGCACACCTACGAAGTTCCTGAAATCCTCATGTTTTCAGTTGAAGAAGGCTCCGAACCATTCCTCGACTGGATCCGCCAGAGCGTGAACCGTCTGGCCTGAATCGATCGACCCACGACCTACCAGGAGCCACACCATGGAACAGACCCTGTCCCTCGAATTCCTACGGGTGGTTGAGCAGGCTGCCATCGCCTGCGCCACCTCCATCGGCCATGGAAGGCGCAAGCACAGTGACAAACTGGCCGTGGAGGCCATGCGCACGGCCATGGAATCCGTCCGCATGGACGGCACCATCGTCATCGGTGAAGGCGAGCGGGATGAGGCCCCCATGCTCTACATCGGTGAGAAGGTGGGCATGGGAATGGATCTGGACGGCGATAATCCCGCCGTGGACATCGCGGTGGATCCTCTCGAGGGAACGAACCTCTGTGCCACCGGCGCACCCAACGCCATCGCCGTGCTGGCCGCCACGGAGAAGGGTGGGTTGCTGCATGCACCGGACCTCTACATGGAGAAGCTGGTGGTGGGTCCCTCGGCCAAGGGCAAGGTGAGCCTCGACGCACCCGTCCAAGAGACCTTGCAGATCATCGCGAAGTCCCTGGACCGTCATGTGTCCGAGATCACGGTGACCGTGCTCGACCGCGATCGCCACATCCAGCTCATCGCGGACATCCGTGCGGCCGGCGCCCGCATCCAGCTCATCGGTGACGGGGATCTCAGTGCCGCCATCGCCGCTGCCGTCAGCGGCACCGGCATCCACGCGGTCATGGGCACCGGTGGCGCTCCCGAAGGCGTGCTTTCGGCCGCCGCGCTGAAGTGCCTCAACGGCGAGATCCAGGGCCGCCTGAAAGTGGACACCAACACGGCCAGCCGGGAGAAGGCCGAGGCCATGGGCGTGGACTTCGGCCGCATCTACTTCACCGAGGATCTGTGCCCCGGAAAAGAGATCGTCTTCGCCGCCTGCGGCGTCACCCCCGGCAATCTGCTCGATGGCGTGAGGCACTTTGGCCACGGCGTCCGAACCTCCAGCCTCATCCTCACCTACGGCAGCCGCCAGGTGCGCTTCATCGACACGGTCCACATCAAGGAAGGCGAGACCGTCACAGTCCGGTTCTAGCGGCCTTGCGCGAATCCTTCCGCACCCGCCTCTTCCGATGGAGCTTCAATGTGTGGCCCTGCTACCGGGGCACGGGGGCTCGGGTCACCTGCATCGCCAGCGACTGGCGCGAAGTGCGGATTCGCATTCCGCTGTCCTGGCGCACACGAAACTACGTGGGCTCGATTTTCGGTGGAAGCCTGTATGCGGCGGTGGACCCCTTCTTCATGATCATGCTCATGAAGAACCTGGGGCCGGATTACGTGGTCTGGGACAAGGCCGCCACCATCCGCTTCCGGAAGCCCGGTCGCAGCCCACTCAACGCCTCCTTCCGGCTGGACGAGGAGGAACTGGCGGACATCCGCCGCCTGCTGCAGGAACAACCCAAGGTGGACCGGACCTACGTGGTCCAGCTGCTCGATGCGGCGGGCGTGGTCCACGCGGAAGTCGAGAAAGTAATCCACATATCCCTGCGCAAACCATCCTGATAGGCTTTTAGCCTCATCTTACGAGGTCAATCTTGGCTTTTCCTCTACCCAGCTCCCTTATCCTTCCCATGCTGGCCACCCTGGTATTGAATGCCCAGCTGGCCTACAAGGGCTTCAGCCCGGCCAACATGGATGTCTCGGTAAAACCGTGCCAGGACTTCTTCGACTACGCGGTCGGGGGCTGGGCCAAGCGCACCACCATCCCAGCGGAATATGAGGGATACGGTGTGGACCAGGAGATCGACACCCGGACCCACCAGATCCTGAGGGAGATCATGGAAGCCGCGGCTGTCGCCAAGGCCGCACCGGGTTCGGAGGCCCAGCAGGTCGGCGACTTCTACGCCAGCGGCACGGACGAGGCGGGCATCGAGCAGCTCGGACTCAGTCCCCTCGGGCCCCTGCTCGCCCGCATCGGCGACGTGAAGGATGCCGCGAGCCTTGCTTCAGTCTTGGCCGACCTGCACCGCATGGGGGCCTTTGCGGGGTTCTCTTTCAGCGTCGAGCAGGACGACAAGGAGAGCAGCCGCTATTCCATGATGCTCGGCCAGGGCGGCCTCGGCCTGCCGGACCGGGACTACTACCTGAAGGACGATGCCAAGTCGAAGGAGCTCCTCGCCGCCTACCGGGCCCACGTGGCAAGAATGCTCGGCCTGGCGGGTTTCGACGCCAAGGACGCCGACCGGGTCCTGGCTCTCGAGACGCGGCTCGCCCGGGCCAGCATGACCCGCGTGGAATTGCGCGATCCCAACGCCATCTACCACGCGATGACGCCGATCCAGCTCAGGTCCGCCGCGCCGGGATTCCCCGTGGAGCTCTACCTGAAAACCCTGGGAGTGCCCACCCCGGACCACTATGTGGTTCGCCAGCCCGCCTTCCTGGCCGAGCTTGGCTGCATGATGCAGGAGCTCCCCGCGGATCAGTGGCGGGTCTACCTGCGCTGGACCCTCCTCCGCGGGGCGGCTACCGCCCTGCCGAAGGCCTTCGACCAGGAGACCTTCGCCTTCTACGGCACCCGGCTCCAGGGCACCACCGCCCAGCATCCCCGTTGGAAGCGCGTGATGTTCGCCGCGGACCACGGATTGGGCGAGGCCCTCGGCAAGCTCTACGTCCAGCGCGCCTTCCCCGCCAGCAGCAAGGCCAAAGTGCTGGAGATGGTCGAGAATCTGCGCACAGCCCTGAAGGTGCGTATCGGTGGCCTGGACTGGATGAGTCCCCCCACCAAGGCCAAGGCCCAGCAGAAGCTGGCCGCCATGCGCGTGAAGATCGGCTATCCCGACGTGTGGCGGGACTACGCCAGGCTCCAGATCCGCCGCCAGGCGTATGTCCTGAATCTACTGGAGACGCGCCGTTTCGAGTTCCAGCGCCGTCTGGACTACCTGGGGAAGCCCATCGACCGGAACGAGTGGGACATGACGCCCCAGACCAACAATGCCTACTACAGCCCCACCATGAACGAGATCGTGTTCCCCGCGGGCATCCTCCAGCCGCCCTACTTCGACGCCTCGGCGGATGATGCGGTGAACTACGGCAACATCGGCGCCACCATCGGCCATGAAATGACTCACGGTTTCGATGACGAGGGCCGCCAGTACGATGCCGACGGCAACCTCAAGAGCTGGTGGACCGCCGAGGACGAGAAGGCCTATAACGTCCGGTCCGAGTTGGTGGCCAAGCAGTTCGACGCCTACGAGCCCCTTCCCGGCCTGCACCTGAACGGCCACCTCACCCTGGGCGAGAACATCGCCGATCTGGGTGGCCTCAAGATCTCCTGGGACGCCTGGAAGCTAAGCCAAAAGGGCAAAGTGCCTGTGGGGAAGATCGAGGGCTTCACGCCCGAACAGCGGTTCTTCCTGGGCTACGCTGAGACCTGGCGCACCCTCACCCGGGAAGAGGCCACCCGCATGCGCACCGTCACGGACCCCCACAGCCCCGCCAAGTTCCGTGTCAACGGGCCCCTCTCGAACCTTCCGGAATTCTTCGAGGCCTTCGGCTGCAAGGATGGCGATCCCATGAAGCGCTCCGAACAGGCCCGCCCGGCCATCTGGTAGTCCCCGCCCCGGAAGGCTGCGCATTCCGGAGTCAGTGAAAGGAAATGGAATGAACATCAGATCCGCTCTGCTTGTCCTTCTGGGCGGCCTCCTCGCCCCAGGCACGGCCCTGGAGGCCTGCACCAACTTGCTCGTGACCAAGGGCGCGAGCAAGGACGGCTCGACGATGATCACCTATGCCGCCGACAGCCACACGCTCTACGGAGAGCTGGACTTCAAGCGGGGCACTCCCCACCTGCCCGCCGAGATGCGCGAGATCATCGAATGGGATACGGGCAAGCTTCTCGGGCGCATTCCTGAAGCGCCCGTCACCTACACCCGCGTGGGCAACATGAACGAGTTCCAGGTGGTGATCGGCGAAACAACCTATGGCGGCCGCAAGGAACTCCAGGTGCCCAGCGGCTTCGTCGACTACGGCAGCCTCATCTACATCGGCCTGGAGCGGGCCAGAACCGCCCGCGAGGCCATCCAGGTGATGACGAGCCTGGCCGAGACCTACGGCTATGCCTCCGAGGGCGAGAGCTTCTCCATCGGTGATCCCAACGAGGCCTGGATCCTCGAGATGATCGCCAAAGGCAAGGGCCAGACCGGCGCCCTTTGGGTGGCCTACAAGCTGCCGGACGGTACCATCAGCGCCCATGCCAACCAGGCCCGCATCCGCCAGTTCCCCAGGAACGATCCCAACACCGCGCTGTTCAGCAAGGACCTCATCTCCTTCGCCCGGGAGAAGGGCTATTTCAAGGGCGAAGACAAGGATTTCAGCTTCGCAGATACCTATGCGCCGCTCTCCTATGGCGCCCTGCGGTTTTGTGAGTCCCGGGTGTGGAGCCTCTTCCGCCGGGCCGCGCCCAGCCAGAACCTTTCGATCGATTACGTGAAGGCCGTGAAGGGCGCCAAACCATTGCCCCTCTTCATCAAGCCCGACCAGAAGCTGGACGTGCGCAACGTCATGCAGTTGGTGCGCGACCACTTCGAGGGCACCGAATTCGACATGGCCAAGGACCTGGGTGCCGGTCCCTACAAGCTGCCCTACCGGTGGCGGCCCATGAACTTCAAGGTGGACGGCCAGGAGTACCTGCACGAGCGCGCCATCAGCACCCAGCAGACCGGCTTCTCCTTCGTGAGCCAGAGCCGCTCCTGGTTGCCGGACGTCGTCGGAGGCGTGCTCTGGTTCGGCGTGGACGACACCTACCTGACGGTCTACGTGCCCATCTCCTGCGGCGTCAGGGAAGCCCCCAAGGCCTTTGCCGTCGGCACGGGAAACTTCAACGAGTTCAACTGGGACAGTGCCTTCTGGACCTTCAACTTCGTGTCGAACTACACCTACACCCGCTGGATCGACATGATCCTGGACGTGCAGAAGGTGCAGCGTGAATTCGAGGGCCGCTTCCTCGCGGACCAGGCCGAAATCGACCGCACCGCCCTCGACCTCTACAAGCAGAATCCGGCTATGGCCAAGGACTACCTCACTCAGTACGCCGCCAAGAATACCGGGCAGCTCATGACCCGCTGGAAGAAGCTGGGCGAGTTTCTCATTTGGAAGTACCTCGACGGCAACGTGCGCAATGAGAAGGGCGAGGTCACCCATCCCAATGCCCCTGAAGAATGGCTGCGCTGCATTGTCAAGGACCACGGCGATGTCATCAAGATGAAGAAGGTGGAGGGGCTCGCTCCGGACGAGGAGTAGCACCTGGGCTGAAATCCATGCCTCCCACTTGTGACACCCGCCAATCCTGGCTCCATGGGATCATGTCCGGTTTCCACGAGGTCCCCATGCACCACCCTGATCCGCATTCCTACTACGATGCTGCGCAACCCAAGGCTAGGCGTCTGCGTCTGAAGCTGGGGGTGGATTTCACGGCCAAGCGCATCGATGGGGAAGTGGTGCTGGAATTCGGTGGCACGGTGTCGGGTCCGCTGGACCTCGACACCAAGGGCCTGGAGATCCGCACTGTGAATGTGCCGGGCCACGGCCCCATCCCCTGGGAA
Organism: uncultured Holophagaceae bacterium; assembly: GCA_903919165.1. Lineage (GTDB taxonomy): Bacteria > Acidobacteriota > Holophagae > Holophagales > Holophagaceae > Geothrix. The sequence continues at coordinate 7,140 of CAIXHJ010000023.1, read as the reverse complement.
TTGGGCCCCGTCGACGCCATCCTGGGCCAGCGCCTGCGGCTCGAGTTACCCGAAGGCGCTCAGGAAGTGGCCATCGCTTATGGAACGGCGGCCGATGCCATGGCCCTCCAGTGGCTGGATCCCGAACAGACCGAAGGCAAGGTCGCGCCCTACCTCTTCAGCCAGTGCCAGCAGATCCACGCCCGGACCATGGTGCCCTGCCAGGACACGCCCATCGTCCGCATCGCATATATCGCTGAGGTGAACGTGCCCGAAGGCCTCACCGCCGTGATGTCCGCCGGCCCCGCCGGCGATGAAGCCCTCGGGAATGGCCGCCATGTCTTCCGCTTCGCCATGCCCCAGCCCATCCCCTCGTACCTGCTGGCCCTGGCCGTGGGCCGCCTGGAATCCCGCGACCTCAGCCCCCGGGCCCGGGTGTGGGCCGAGCCGGAGACCGTCGTGGCCGCGGCCTGGGAGTTCGCCGGCGTGGAGGACATGATCCTGAAGGCCGAGGGGATGTTTGGACCGTATCCCTGGGAACGCTACGACATGCTGGTGCTGCCGCCCTCCTTCCCCTACGGCGGGATGGAGAATCCGCGCATGACCTTCCTCACGCCCACGCTGCTGGCGGGGGATCGCAGTCTGGTGGACGTGGTGGCCCACGAGCTGGCCCACAGCTGGACCGGCAACCTCGTCACCAACGCGAGCATGGAGCACTTCTGGCTGAACGAGGGCTTCACCGTGTGGGCCGAGCGGCGCATCCTGCGCATCCTCCATGGCGACGACGCCGCGGCCCTGGGCTGGGCCATGGGCCAGAAGGCCCTGGCGGACAGCCTGGAACAGTTCAAGAAGGAGCCGCACCTCACCGTGCTCCGCATGCACCTGGAAGGCATCGATCCCGACGACGCCTTCTCCAGCATTCCCTATGAAAAGGGCGCCCGGCTGGTGGCCGCTCTGGAGCGCGCAGTGGGCGAGGGGCGCTTCCTCCGCTTCCTCCGCGACTACATGGACTCCTTCCGCTTCACGTCGATCACCACGGAGCAGTTCTGCGCCTTCGTGGACGCGAAGCTGCCGGGTGCCCTGGAAGCAGCCGACGCCCAGGCATACCTGGACCAGCCCGGCATGCCTGACAGCGCGCCAGAGTTCCGAAGCGTGCAGTTGGACACGCTCTCGGTGCTGGCCGAGAGCTGGCTGGACGGCGGGCGCCCCAGCGCCCACCAGATCGCCTCCTGGAAGCCCGCTGAGTTGCTGGTCTTCCTCCAGAAGCTGCCGCGCAAACTGACTCAGGCCGACTGCGCCTGGCTGGACGAGCACTTCCAGCTCATGGGCCGGGGCAACTACGAAATCCTGGTGGAGTGGCTGACCTTGGCCGCGACCGCCGACTACGAGCCCGCCTTCCCGCGCATCCGCGAGGTGCTGCTGCGGGTGGGCCGCATGAAATACCTGCGGCCCCTCTACAGCGCCCTGGGCCAGCATGTGCGCACCCGCGTCCTGGCCCGCGAGATCTTCGCCGCCGCCAGTCCCGGCTACCACGGCCTGTCGCGCCGGGTGGTGCAGGGCGTGCTGGAGAAGTTCCCCAGCTGAGGCCCAGGCGCCGGTTCCACAGCCCTTCCAGCGGGTCCACGTACAAGCCTGCCCCCCGTCTACCCCTCTCATTTCCCACGGTTAAACCATGAACCTTGATCCAAACCAGGATGGCCTCCGCCTCCCCGAGAACGCCTTTCGGGAACTGAAACCGGGAGAGACCTACCAGCCGGTCGTCCCGGCCCATGAACACCCACCCGAGGTCACCGTCCGGAGCGTAATCTCGGGCTTCTTCTGGTCGGTGATGTTCTCCGCCGCCGCCACCTACATAGCCCTGAAGCTGGGCCAGGGCATCGAGAGCGCCATCCCCATCTCCATCCTGGCGGTGGGGTTCTCCGTCTTCGCCGTGAAGTTCCTGAAGAGCCGTTCCTCCACACTGCTGGAGAACGTGAACATCCTGGCCATCGGCGCCACCAGTGGCATCATCGCCGGGGGCAGCGTCTTCGTCATGCCCGCCGTGCACATCCTGGGGCTGAAGACGAGTTTCTTCCAGATCTTCCTGGTGCCCCTCCTGGGCGGCATCCTGGGCGTGTTCTTCCTCGCCCCCTTCCGCCGCTACTTCGTGCGCGATCTCCACGGCAAGCTGCCGTTCCCCGAGGCCACGGCCACCACCGAGATCCTCATGGCGGGCAAGCGGGGGGGTCACAGCGCCATCGTGCTCACCTACTCCGCCATCACAGCCGCCCTCTTCGATTTCATCGGACCCGCCATGCACGGCTGGGCGGAGAACTTCAGCACTGCCTCCATAGGCGTCCTGGACACCTTCACCACCCGGTTCAAGGCCGTGTTCTCCATGAACACCGCCGCTGCCGTGCTGGGCCTCGGCTACATCATGGGCATCCGGTACGCGGCCATCATCATGGCGGGCAGCATGCTGAGTTTCCTGGTGCTGGTGCCACTCTTCGCGCACCTGGGCCAGTTCATCCCGGTGGCCATCTCCTCTGGCGCGGCCCCTCTCAGCAGCATGGGCTACGATGCCATCTTCGCCAACTACGTCCGGCCCGTCGGCATCGGCGGCATCTTCGCCGCGGGGATCATCTCCATCGTGAAGATGTCCCCCGTCATCGGGAAGGCCACCCGGCAGGCCTTCGGGGAGGTGATGCACCTCCTGAAGGGCGGGGCGAAAAAGGCGGAGGATGCCCGCACGGACCGCGCCATGCCCATGAGCCTGAACCTCCTCGGCATCGTGGCCGTATCCCTCGCCATCTTGCTCTACTTCCGCTTCTCCGTGCTGGCGGGGGAGCCCCGGAGCGCCTATCTGGCCCTCGTCTCCACGGCCCTGACCCTGGTCATCACCTTCCTGTTCGTGGCCGTGAGCGCCTGGGCCGTGGCCATGATCAGCGTGACCCCCATCAGCGGCATGACGCTCACCACCCTCATCGTCACGGCGGGGGCGCTGGCCTCCCTGGGTCTGGCCGGCAAGAGCGGCATGCTCCAAGTGCTTCTCGTGGGGGGCGTCGTCTGCACCGCCCTCTCCATGGCCGGGTCCCTGGTCACCCAGTACAAGATCGGCTACTGGCTGGGCGCCACGCCCCGCACCATCGAAGTCAGCAACATCGTCGGCAGCATCGCGGCCTCCCTGGCCACCACTGCCGTCATCCTCCTCATGGCCAAGGTCTACGGCTTCTCCCCCAGCGCCGCCCATCTGCATCCCCTGCCGGCCCCGCAGCCCAATGCCATGGCCGCCGTGCTGAGGGGCGTCTTCGGGGGGGCTGGCGCGCCCTGGTTCATGTACATCATCGGCGCTGTCATCGCGGCCGCGGTGGAGATGTGTGGAGTCTCTGGGCTGGCCTTCGCCATGGGCATGTACCTCCCCATGGAGCTGAACTCCCCGCTCGTGCTGGGCGCCGTCGTGGCGTGGTTCGTGAGTCGTTCCAGCTCGGACCCGAAGCTGGCCAAGGCCCGGCACGAGAAGGGGACGCTCATCGCCTCCGGATTCATCGCCGGCGGCGCCCTGGTGGGAGTGCTCGCGGCCTTCCTGAAATTCGTGGAAGACACCACGCACTCCCACCTCATCCCCGACATCGCCGCCTGGGGCGCCTTTGGCGCTTTCGTGGGCGCCTGGGGCAACTGGATCGGCCTGGTGGTCTTCCTCCTGCTGGCCTGGGGCCTCTACGGGGACGCCTGCCGGGAAAAGGTGGAAGCATGACTCACGGATCTGAACCCCAAGAAATCAAGGGTCTGCCCGAGAATGCGCGGCGGCCCCTGGAGCCTGGCGAGCATTACGTGCCCCTGGTGCCCCAGGACGGCGTGCCCGAGACCACCTCCCGGGCCATCATCATGGGCCTCGTCTTCTGCGCGATCTTCAGCATGGCCGCCGCCTATCTGGCCCTGAAGTTGGGCCAGGGCATCGAGGCCGCCATTCCCATCGCCATCCTGGCCGTGGGCCTGTCGCGCTTCTTCCCCCGCAAGAACACGATCCTGGAAAACGTCATCGTCCAGAGCATCGGTGCCAACAGCAGCCATGTGGTGAGCGGCGCGGCCTTCACCATCCCGGCCCTCTACGTCCTGGCCAACACGCCGGGCAGCGGGGTCCCCATGCCCACCATGTGGCAGGTCTGCCTGGTGAGTTTCCTGGGCGGCTGCATCGGCATCCTCTTCCTGCTGCCCCTGCGCCACCACTTCATGGTGGAGAATCACGGCATCTTCCCCTGGCCCGAAGCCACGGCCACCGCGGAGATCCTGGTGACCGGGGAGAAGGCCGGCAACCAGGCCAAGGAACTGGCGGTGGCCGCTGGGATCGGCGCCCTCTACGACGCGCTCACCAGCATCTTCCGGGTCATGGGCGAGAACCTCACCCTGAAGACCGTCTGGGTCGGCACGGCCCTGCGGGAGCGCTTCCTGGCCTTCAACTTCCTCAACAACGCCGCGACGCTCGGCATCGGCTACATCATCGGCCTGCGCTACAGCGCCGTCATGGCGGCCGGCTCCATCTTCAGCATGTTCGTGCTGGTGCCCCTCTTCCATGCCATCGGCCAGCATGTGCCGGTGATCATCGCCCCTGGAACCAAACTCATCGCCGACATGACCCCAGAGCAGGTCTTCTTCTCCTACATCCGCATCATCGGCGTCGGCGCCATCGCTGGCGCGGGCGTCATGGGCGTGCTGGCCTCCCTGCCCAACATGATCCGTTCCATCATCAGCAACATGAAAGCCCTGTTGGCGGGCGAACAGGCCGACGTGGAAACGCTGGCACCCGTTCGCACAGAACGCGGCCTCGCGGGCTCCATGATCGCCGTAGGCCTGATCACCTGCGCCCTGGGCACCATGGCCTTCCTCAGCTTCGGCCTGGGCATCCGGAACGCCCTGGTTCCAGCCCTGGTCGCCACGTCCGTCGTCATGATCATCGCCTTCTTCTTCGCCCCGGTGGCTGCCCGCGCCATCGCCACCATCGGCACCAATCCCATCAGCGGCATGACCATGCTCACCCTGGTGATCACGGGCGGACTGATGCTGAAGCTCAACTTCTCCGGAGGCTACGGCATGTTCCTCACCATGATGGTGGGTGGCATCGTGTGCACGGCCCTGGCAGCCTCGGGCGCCTTCAGCACGGACCTCAAGATTGGCCACTGGATCGGGTCGACGCCCGCGCGGCAGATCGGCTGGAAGTTTGTCGGGACCTTCGTCGCGGCCCTCTTCACCGGCCTCGCCATGTGGCTGCTGGCCAACCAGAAGCTGCCGGACGGCGCCTACGCCATCGGCACCAATGTCCTGCCCGCGCCCCAGGCCAGTGCCATGAAGGCCATCCTCGAAGGCATCTTCGGCACCGTCTCCATGCCCCTGCGCTGGTACGCCTTCGGCCTCGGCATCATGCTCTCCATCGTGCTGCGCATGGTGGAGTTGCCCGCCCTCGGCTTCGCCCTGGGCATGTACCTGCCCATCGAGCTGAACACGCCCCTCTTCCTGGGCGGCCTGCTCTCCCACTGGGTGAACCGCCCCAAGAAGGGCACATCCGAAGCCGACGCCAAGGCCCGGGAGAACCGCGGCGTGCTCATCGCCAGCGGTCTCATGGCCGGCGGCGCGATCATGGGCGTGGTGGCCTCTGCCATCAAGGCCAAGGATACCTGGCGGGAAGGTTTTCCCCTGTTATCGCCGAAGCTCACGGAACAGATCGCCACAGGCCATCTGGGAGAGAACATCGGCCTCGTCGCCCTGGTCGCCCTCTGCCTCTACGTCGTTGTCTACAGCCGGCGGGCCAGGGGCGAAGCGTAAAGAGTAAAGGCATCTGCAGACAACAGGGAGCCGATGGCCTCGCTTGAGGCGTGGATTGCGTTTGTCCCGAGGAGGGGTCGAGTCCACAATAGACCAGAGGCTCGCCATGAACCGACAGGAAGTGATGTAGATTCTGCGTGAGGCCTTGCCAGGGCTCAGGGAGCGGTTTGGCGTTCAGGATCTTGCCATCTTCGGATCCGTGGCCAGGGACGAAGCAGGTCCGGGCAGCGATGTCGATGTGCTGGTGACCTTCGAGGGACGAACCGGCTTCCGCGCATTCATGGGCCTTCAGTTTGAGTTAGAGGCCATTTTGGGTACAAGAGTCGACCTTGTCACGCCCAAGGCCATGAAGCCGACCTTGCGACCCCGCATTGAACGGGATCTTATCCATGTCGCGTGACTTCAGGCTCTTTCTGCAGGACATTCTGAACTCAGCTGCCAAGGTGCAGGTCTACACCGCCGACATGTCCCAGGAAACCTTGAAGCCAATGACATGGTCTAGGACGCCGTGATCAGGAACCTGGAGGTCATAGGTGAGGCCGCCAAGCAAATCCCCCAAGACCTGAGGGAGGCGGCCCCAGAGATTCCCTGGCGCATGATCTGTGGAGTTCCATCTGCGGCAGGCCTGGGCCGAACTGCTCTACAACGACGAGCAGGGGCCTCTCCGCACAACCCCGGTCGCACCCGTCCAGCCCAGTCCATCAGGCCGCGAGAAGAAGTCCAAGGCCCACAACCAGAGTGGCCTGCCATTACAGTCCTTCGACGGCTTCATGAAGAGTCTGGCCACCCTGGCCCTGGCCCGAATTCGTCTCGGCGACAAAGGGCCCCTCTACACCCGCACCACCAAGCCCACACCCCTTCAAGCCCGCGCCTTCGAACTCCTCGCCATTGAGGTGGTGTAGGCAGTAGCGGAATCCCCAATTCCCCGCAAAGCCGCGTGGGAATTGGGTCTCTTAGCAACTCTCAAATGAACTTCGGTCTGGAAGGAGCCCCCCGGGGCACAGTGGGGCCAATCCTTCTTGGCGCCCTTGGCGTCTTGGCGGTGAAACTTTTCATTCCAACCCAGGCGACGAGACGCTCGTCATGAGCTCTTGGCGGTGGATCTTTTTCATTCCAACCCAGGTGCCGAGACTCCCGGAATGGGCTCTTAGTACCTGAAGGAGGGGTGCCGTTAAGGCCCAATCAGCCTCTGTCGAGCCCGGGGCCGGTCAGGGCAGGGCCCCTGGGCTGACCCTGAGTATCGATTTTTTCTGGACACTGGGTATGCATTGCGGCTGCCTGGGAGATCGGAAGAGCACACGTCTGAACTCCAGTCACGAGATTCCATCTCGTATGCCGTCTTCTGCTTGAAAAGGGGGGGGGGGG